>NZ_JAZGQA010000469.1:0-687 GCF_048593855.1 Yersinia sp. 2542 StPb PI | reverse complement strand
ATTAATAGATTTAAAATTATCTAAATCCAACGAAAGCAATGACAACGGCTGGCAAAATCGTTTTGCGCGGTTATATTCGTGCTTGAGTACTTTTTCCAGCAAATAACGGTTGGCCGCAGAGGTTAATACATCTGTTTCAGATAGACTTTTTTTGATATCGAGTTGCTGTTGTAAGCGGAAATTGGTTTCGCGTAATTCAACGGTTCGCTCTTCGACTAACGCTTCCAGAGATTTATTCTTTAACTCTAACTTTTCCAGACGATGCTTTTTGTCATGGATATTACGGTGAGCGCCGATCATCCTCGATACTGAACCATCACTATTACGCTCAATCACCTTGCCGCGATCTTCAATCCACACATAGTCGCCATCATGAGTCCGGCAACGGTATTCAATCTGGTATCTCTCGGCCTGATTATTAATATAGGCATCAAACTGAAACATCACTCGGTCAAAATCATCTGGATGGATGATTTTCTCCCAAGTATGGACTGTATTTTCAAATGCATCGGCGGGATAGCCCAGCATTTCATACCAGCCAGTATTACGATAAACAAATCCATTGTTGGCATTCCAATCCCAGATACCATCACTTATCACTTCCAGAATTTCATGAACAACGCGCTCGTTTAAATCGGCAATCTTAACCTTCTGATCACTTGGATTATGGCTCATTGAACTACCCTG
>NZ_JAZGQA010000468.1:0-688 GCF_048593855.1 Yersinia sp. 2542 StPb PI | reverse complement strand
CGCCCTTCATCGCCTCTGACTGCCTAGGCATCCACCGTGTACGCTTAGTCGCTTAACCTCACAACCCAAAGGTGTTTTTCGTTATTGGTGTGGCTGTGAACACACTCTGCTATGTTGTGCAGTGCGCGCAATCCTCATGAACGTTAAGTTCACTCCGGTTGCTGTGCGCTGTACGCCTTGCCGAGTGTCTTCTCGCTCACACTGCAACAATGATTAACCCATTGGCATTGCGATTATTTGAGAGACTCTATTACAGGTTACTCTTTATCTCAGTATATCTACGGAGAGATAAATTTCAGCTGTAATGTTTCAATTTTCAGCTTGTTCCAGATTGTTAAAGAGCAATATCTTAAACACGACTCGTTAAAGTCATCTTTAAGATATTCAGTTGATAATGTCTTTCACACATTATCGGAGTGGCGTCCCCAAGGGGATTCGAACCCCTGTTACAGCCGTGAAAGGGCAGTGTCCTAGGCCTCTAGACGATGGGGACACAAAAATTTCTACTGAATCACTGATTCAGTATTTTTGTGTAAAGGTGAGAATGTGGTGACACATTCGAACGACTGATGCAGTAAAAACTCGATACCGAGGTCTTATTGCACAATCATCACCCTCATCAACAGGTGCTCTTGCTCATTTACATTCATCAGACAATCTGTGTGGACACTGCGCAATGCGTATCGTT
>NZ_JAZGQA010000467.1:0-693 GCF_048593855.1 Yersinia sp. 2542 StPb PI | reverse complement strand
CCTAGATTCGGTTTCACCAATTGGATGAGAGTGAATAACACCCCCCGATTCTTTAGTTACTACCCAGCAAGTTTCCTTTCCTTTATATGCACCTTGAACATCTCTAAATTCCTTAACTTTCCAAGATTGACCATTAGTTACTGAAATCCCTGTCAACCAAACTTCTTGATCAACTTCAGGGATATTAACACCTTGTTTGAATTTTGCCGGACCTGATTTAATCGAGTTAACAATATCGTCCCACTTCATATTCTTAGGTGGGTAATGTTTGAAACCATGAGGATATGACCCTTTAGATGTACTTAGATAAACATACACCGGTTCCAGCCCCGACTCTGCTGGGAACCAAATGATGTAATCGTGGAAATCCATCTCCTCATGTGCAAGGAACGTCAGTGCTCGCTTTGTCGCCAGAAAAGTGATATCGGTTCCAGTATGCTGCGGGAAGACCAGCGCACTGGCAGGTTGTGGTAATACCGAGCTGATATCCATGCCGGGCGGTTGTGCTGGAGTAAAAGTAAAGGTGCGTGGCGGCTGGTTGTCGGTGGTAGAAGTATATTAGGATTTCCAGCACTAAGCCCTCTCGGCACGCCCTTGACGCCATCAGTTGAGCCACGGCGGCCCTGACCCATGACATTACTGTGTCCTTTTCCCATACTTTATTTCCTTATTTAAGTTTTTATAATTAACGAG
>NZ_JAZGQA010000466.1:0-701 GCF_048593855.1 Yersinia sp. 2542 StPb PI | reverse complement strand
ATAACGAATTGCCACAGCGAACTTTAGGTTCTCACTTACAGGTATCTGCGATTGGATATGGTGCTATGGGGCTGAGTGAATTCTATGGGCCTAGTGATGAGATTGATTCACTGAAAGTATTGCATACAGCGATAAATGAAGGGGTGACTTTTTTTGATACGGCAGATATGTATGGTCGTGGTCATAATGAATCATTGATTGGGCGCTGTTTGTCTGGTTTGACGGCTAATGATCGTGCAAACTTAACTATCGCCACCAAGTGTGGTATTGATCGCGGAAATAGCGCTGGTTATGAACGAAAAATCAATAATTCTCCTGATTATATAAAGCAAAGTTGTGAATCATCATTAGAACGATTGGGGTTGGAAAAAATCGACCTTTATTACATGCATAGGCTTGATGCTGAAACACCTATCGAAGAGACTATGTATACTTTGGCGAACTTAGTCAAAGAGGGCAAAATATTGCATATTGGCCTATGTGAAGTTTCTGTTGATATTCTTCAGCGGGCGCTGTCGGTATTTCCTGTCGACGCTTTGCAAACGGAGTATTCTCTTTGGACTCGGGATATTGAAGATGAAATATTACCATTTCTGAAAAATAATAATATTGGATTGGTACCTTATTCACCACTTGGCCGAGGCTTTTTAACTGGAAAATATACTTCAGTAAACGACTTTTCAGTCGATGACTTCAGGCGT
>NZ_JAZGQA010000465.1:0-701 GCF_048593855.1 Yersinia sp. 2542 StPb PI | reverse complement strand
GTAATAAAAAGTAAATTATAGAATATGGTGGTAGTATTATTTCCCTAGCCAGAAAGTCATTTGTCGATTGTCTTTATCACGCTGCTAATAATATGTCACTCCCATCAGTTACACCCACAGTGTCAATGACCGGCGTATCAGCTATAGCGTTAAACTGAGTAGCGATCGCCATATCGGTGAGTGGTGTGTTTACATCAATACCTTGGGCTTTTAGGAGTTCCAGCATAGGGGTAGCATTACCTCTCAATAAATTGTATATGCCTTCATCTTCACCTCCTTGGTAAGGTTTTCCTGGCTCTGCATGCATCGTTCTGGACAATGAGCATACCGAATAATAAAAATCACCGTCAATACTTAAACCATCTAGTCTCAACTGCACTTGATCAAGCTGCTTAGGGGTATTACCGGTATTAGAGGCGTTATCTGCATTAGGAATAAATGAATTACCAAATTCTAAGGATTGGATATAATTCCCCCGTTCCATGAAGCCATTATCGCCCAATAGAGTGCCACCAACAATTAGCGCAGCTGGCCCATCAGGGTTTTGAAACTCAGCCAGAGCGATTCTATTATTATTCATATCTGTGCTGTCGGAAAAAGTATAGTTGTCATGAATATTGGATATATTAACTAAATCACCATACGCCGTAGCCCACTGGTGAGCATAGGAGGAAATAGTTTCATATTTAATTGATTCATTG
>NZ_JAZGQA010000464.1:0-702 GCF_048593855.1 Yersinia sp. 2542 StPb PI | reverse complement strand
ATATTACCTCGATAAAATTAAGCCACAAAGCCAAATCTTGGCAATAATAAATGGTCAAGATACACAACTACTTATTGAGTCAGTATCCACTATTGTTGAAAATGGTAAATTCAAAGCAAAACTAATCCCACTACATGACACTACCTCCCTACTTAAAAGAGGGCAATCTATTGAAATACAAATCCCACTACAAGAAAAAAACAGCTCTGCATTGATGGTACCAACTGATAGTATCATTTCCGATGATGATGGAAATAACTTCATCTACATATATCAGCCAGAAAATGATCTAGCTATTAAATCTAAAATAGAAATAGATCGTCGGAGCCCGATGAAAACAGAGATAATAGCAGGAATAAAGGTTGGGGAAATTATTGTCACCCCCCCAGAAACTAACAATAGTGAATACGATATTATTGAGTTCAAATAACATGCTAAATATACAAAATGCTGAAAAGTGTTATACCACCAAAACAATTAAAACCAAGGTTATTAATCATCTTAGCTTCAGCGTTGAAAAAGGTGATTTCGTTTCTATTATGGGGCCATCAGGCTCAGGAAAATCCACATTACTTAATATCATCGGTCTGTTTGACTCTCTTGATAATGGTTCATTCACACTGGCGAAAAAAAACATTATTGATATGAGCTACTCACAAAAAATAATATTAAGACGATTATTAATAGGTTATATATTTCAAT
>NZ_JAZGQA010000463.1:0-703 GCF_048593855.1 Yersinia sp. 2542 StPb PI | reverse complement strand
TACAGACCAAATTTCATATTATTTCATAATGGCTCCCATCCTATTTACACACATGTATTGAGAGCATTAAAAGAACTTAAAATCCCAATAGTATATTCAGAATTAGGATGGTTCCCTCAAAAAGATCATGTTTACTTTGATAAATGGGGTGTGAATGGTTTATCTTATTTAGCCAGTCAAACATCTGAACAGTTATGCGGTGAGAAATTTGATAATTACAATGCTGAGGTGAAAATTTCTGGTGACTATGCGCTTTTAGTTACACAGTTAGAGAATGATACAAACTTGATCGTCAACTCTCCAAGATTCAAAAATAATGAAACCTTCATTAAACATATCATTGATCAAATATCTGACAGAACATTATTAATAGTAAAACCTCACCCGTTGGATAAAAATACTGAACGCTATGATAAATTTGCAAGTGACAGAGTAAAAATAGAGAAGCGTTTAGATACTAATACCCTAATACAAAATGCGCACTCAGTCATTGGGATAAATTCAACAGTATTACTTCAGTCTCTAGAATTTGACGTTAATATTTATACTTACGGTCACTCAATACTAGACAACAAAGGCGTATCAATTGACTGTATATCTGATGAGATAAGTTTGATATGGCAAGATACACTAAAAGGTTCGAGAAAAGTTAGAAATTCCATAATTAATAACTTAAAGAATAGACAGATAAACCTTTTGACGA
>NZ_JAZGQA010000462.1:0-703 GCF_048593855.1 Yersinia sp. 2542 StPb PI | reverse complement strand
GTATTGGGCTGATAAAGGCCTTCACACCCAAGCGGGTTTGAATGTTGTTATTCCCCTCGCCGGAGACTACTGTGCCATTGGTTTCTGTATGAGAATCTGCTTTCACCCCCATCCACACCACTTGAGCTTTTGGCTGAATAAAGTAATTTTGGTTAACACTCTGGCCCACTTTGAAGGCATAGCCACTCTCGACCGCAGCAGTGAACCCTTTCGAGTCATATTTCTCGGTGGTGAGATCTTGTCCATCAACCTGATTGTTAAACCAACTGTATTGCAGCCAGGTGTCAACATAAGCACCGGTATTATCCTGACTATCAGCAAACCATGTGCCATATACCCCCACACTGTAGCCATCTACCGAACCGTTGGACCGATAACCGGTTTCCTGTGCCACAGAAGAGCTGCTGCTATTGGCATAACCCGCCATAACCCCGACGCGCCACAGATCTTGTGTGTTGCGGCTCCATTGCGCCACATCACCCCCCAACTGCATCACATATCGGTTATCTTGCGTTTTCAATTCGCCACTGTCATCACGGGAACGGTTATGGCTACCTTCATTGCGTAACCACAGGCTGGTCGTTTTCTCTTCACCCGTAAAGACATCGGTATACACTGTTTCACCGGAGCGATCAGCTAAACTGGTAACAAACATTGAGTTGGCCGCAGCCAGGTTCGCGGTATAGCTTGCCGGTTCAGGGCG
>NZ_JAZGQA010000461.1:0-718 GCF_048593855.1 Yersinia sp. 2542 StPb PI | reverse complement strand
GTTATGGCATTTGTCGAATCATTATTATTAATCAGGTTTTTGGCTTGCAAAATATATATAGACTCACTCGGCTTGTTAATCATCGGTTGTAAATAATATAAAGATGACTTGGTGTCGCCGGTAAGATAGTAGGCGTTAGCCAGTTTTAGCCTTATCGTATCATCTTCTTTTTGTTTTAATTTTGTTCGGTATAAAGTGATCAATCCGGCATGATTATTTGCTTTCAGCAAGATACTCTCACGATATAGAAACTCTTTATTACTTATACCACTATTCAAGGAGCAACCACTTATCATAAAAATTAAAAGTGAAGTGGTAATGGTTTTTTTACATTGTTTGTACATATTTGAGTAACTCCAAAACGCTAGGTGATATAACTAACACAACAAAAGGAATAAGAATAAAAAGAAACATAGGGAAAGTCAGTTTTGTTGATAGCTTACTGTTTTTCTCTTCTGTAACTAACAATTGCATTTCTCTCATATCTTGGGAGAGTTTTATTAGTTGCTCATAAACGGTTGAGCCGAAACTGATGCTGTATTGTAGTGCACTGCAAAACATTTTTATTTCTATTTCAGTTGAAAGTTGTTGAAATTCTTTAATCGCACTCTCTAGCCCATTAATTTCTGCGCGCCTAGTTATTTTTTCTACAATCAAACTTAAATCAATATTGATTAATTTGAATCTTTTAGCCGTATAGCTTAGTGCGCTATCTATA
>NZ_JAZGQA010000460.1:0-718 GCF_048593855.1 Yersinia sp. 2542 StPb PI | reverse complement strand
AATTATATGATATTTTTCCGAAAAGGGGATTCACTTGATGAACTTTCCCTTCGTGAAAATATTAAAAAAAGTATGGGCACCACAGGTACTCAACTGTATATCATTGCGTTAATCTTGCTAACATTCACTTGCGGTATAGAGGAAACAGCAAGTGTTTGGGGGGCTATCTATATGAATGGTTACTATCAAGTTCCATCTGTTATTTCAGGTTTGCCTTATTTAGCATGTCAGGTATCAATGGTTATAGGGCGAGGATTTGGTGATTACCTGACCAATAAATTGGGTAATATCCCAGTATTAAGATACGGAATTCTAATGGCAGCATTGGGAATCTTAATTGTGATAACTATTCACTCACCAATTGTTTCAATATTAGGTTTTTCACTAATTGGATTAGGGATGTCAGTGGTATTCCCATTAACAATTTCATTTATTGGCCAAATACCCAATATAAACTCGACGAGTGGAGTCGCATTCGCAACTTGGATATCAAGAGTTGGCCTACTTATATTTCCACCGTTAATAGGGATGTTAGCCGACATGACATCATTAAGAACTGCATTGATTATGATATTGGTTAGTTGCGTACTGGCATTCTTATTAATTAATACACTATCAAATACACTAATTAAACAGTTAACCTCAGGAGATAGATAATGAAAAAAACAAAGTGGGCTATCATATCAGGGGATGGACTCCCAACGAGTGGTCTACTCAC
>NZ_JAZGQA010000045.1:0-27173 GCF_048593855.1 Yersinia sp. 2542 StPb PI | reverse complement strand
TATATTACTGAACTGTTTTTAAGTTTGAACTACTTTGCACAGTTCAGAGAAAATCAGCCATCGCCAGCGTAGATGAGCACCGACAGTTTGGGCACGGCCAGCACACAGCCCCCGGAGCGTACACGCAGTACGTGAGGAGGGCGAGCACTGCCCGGGTTCAAAATGGCACGCTCAGCTTAGCTGAATGACTTAAAGCATATTCTTACCGTAATCCATTGGGGATAGATTGAAATATGTCGCTACCGTCTGCCCAATATCAGCAAAGGTCTCACGATGCCCAAGCGATCCTGGTTTGACTTTCGGGCCGTAAACCAAGACCGGAATGTGCTCACGGGTATGGTCAGTGCCCGGCCAGGTTGGATCACAACCGTGGTCAGCCGTCAGGATCAGGATGTCATCTTCTTTTACCAGCGCCATCAACTCAGGCAGGCGGCGGTCGAACAGTTCCAATGCAGCAGCATAACCAGCAACGTCGCGACGGTGACCGTAAGAAGAGTCAAAATCCACAAAGTTAGTGAACACGATAGTGTTGTCACCGGCTTTCTTCATTTCTTCTATCGTGGCATCAAATAGCGCATCCAGACCGGTGGCTTTCACTTTCTGAGTGATACCCACATGCGCATAGATATCGGCAATTTTACCGATAGAAACCACTTCCCCCCCTTTCTCATCCACCAGTTTTTTCAACATGGTTGGCGCTGGCGGTTCAACGGCCAGATCATGGCGGTTACCGGTGCGTTGGAAGTTACCTGGCTTGTCACCAATAAACGGACGCGCAATCACACGACCAATATTGTAGCCACCCTCGGTCAGCTCTTCGCGGGCAATTTCACATAATTCATACAAGCGATCCAGGCCAAAGGTCTCTTCGTGGCAGGCAATCTGGAACACCGAGTCAGCCGAGGTATAGAAAATCGGTTTGCCGGTTTTCATATGCTCTTCACCCAGTTGGTCAAGGATAACGGTCCCACTTGAGTGACAGTTACCCAGATAACCCGGCAGGTTGGCCCGTTTTACCAGTTTATCCAACAGTTCCTGTGGGAAACTGTTTTCGACATCACTGAAGTAACCCCAGTCAAACAGCACCGGCACCCCCGCAATCTCCCAGTGGCCTGACGGTGTATCTTTACCGGAGGATAACTCACTGGCATAACCATAGGCACCAATGATATCTGCATTCTTATCCAGCCCGACCGGGAATTTACCGGTGGACTCTTCGGCAGCTTTACCCAACCCTAAACGACTCAGGTTTGGCAGCGTCAATGGGCCACTACGACCAACGTTAGCTTCACCACGGGCGCAGACCTCAGCAATGTGGCCCAGCGTGTCGGCCCCTTCGTCACCAAATTTTTTAGCATCTGCGCTGGCACCGATACCAAATGAGTCTAATACCATAATAAATGTACGTTTCATCATTTTCTCCTGCGTGGGTTCACGCTCTGGGGCAGCAATGTTCATCGGCTCCCCCATGTAATTAATCAATCTGTTTTCGCTAACACTTGCCTTCAAGGGCAAATATCTTCAATAACAAAAGTATGGCGTTTATTCAGTAATACGGCGATAGATAACCGGTGTTTCTTCCGGCGCTTTGTCACCCAAGGTGATCGCCGCACGTAGTGCATCTGCTGCCTGCTGCCAGTCATCTTCGTTATTGGCATGAATCACCGCTAAGGGTTGCTGACCATCAACACCGGTCCCCAGACGTGCCATTTCAGTGATACCAACACTATAATCAATAGGATCAGTTGCCCGACGACGACCACCGCCGAGGGAAACCACCGCCATACCCAGTGCACGGGTATCCATCGCAGTAACCACGCCTGCTCGTTCAGCAAATACCGGCTTGCTCAACATGGCTACCGGCAGGTAGCTGTCATAGCGCTCAACGAAATCACTTGGGCCTTTTTGCGCCGCCACCATGCGACCAAAGAGTTCTGCGGCTTTACCGTTATCCAGCACCGCCTGTAGCTTGGATCTGGCGTCAGCATCATCTTGCGCCAAACCACCTGATAACAGCATTTCAACGCACAGCGCCATCGTCACTTCTAACAAGCGTGGATTACGATATTCACCCGTCAGGAAACGTACCGCTTCGCGCACTTCAACCGCATTACCGGCGCTGGAAGCCAACACCTGATTCATATCGGTCAATAGTGCCGTCGTTTTACAACCCGCGCCGTTAGCCACACTGACAATGGCTTGTGCTAAATCGGCAGATAATTGATATGTCGGCATAAAGGCACCAGAACCCACCTTCACATCCATCACCAACGCATCCAGCCCTTCAGCCAGTTTCTTCGCCAAAATAGAAGCGGTAATCAGTGGAATGGAATCTACAGTGGCGGTGATATCACGGGTAGCGTAGAAACGTTTATCTGCCGGTGCTAATGAGCTGGTTTGACCAATGATGGCGACACCGACGTCCTGAATGATTTTACGGAACGCATTATCATCGGGGAAAATATCAAAACCGGGTATAGCTTCCAGTTTGTCCAAGGTTCCGCCGGTATGGCCCAGACCACGGCCAGAAATCATCGGCACATAGCCACCACAGGCTGCGACCATCGGGCCGAGCATCAGTGATGTCACATCACCCACGCCACCGGTAGAGTGTTTATCCACGATGGGGCCGTTTAGATTAAGGCTCTGCCAGTTGAGCACCGTGCCAGAATCACGCATTGCCATGGTAAGTGCCACGCGCTCCGGCATGCTCATGTCATGGAAATAGATGGTCATCGCCAAAGCAGCAATCTGCCCTTCGGAAACCACATTGTCGCGGATCCCATTGATAAAGAAACGAATCTCTTCTTCGCTCAGTGGCTGACCGTCGCGTTTTTTACGGATAATTTCTTGTGCCAGAAACACAGCATCCCCCTGACCTAAATAAGGATAAAAGCCGCACGGCAGGCTAGTCGCCCGCAGCGCATCGGCTAAACTCAATGATTGCGATAATGATTAGTAACCGCTACTTTTGCTATCACTCTGATGGCCCAGCGTGGTTAATAAGCTGGCTAACAGACTGGATGCGCCAAAGCGGAAGTGGCGGGCGTCGGCCCAACCCTCACCCATCAATTGATCGGCCAGTTGCAGGAATTGCGCGGCATCTTCGGCAGTACGTACTCCGCCCGCTGGCTTAAAGCCGACGGTTTTACCCACACCTAAATCACGGATAGTGCTCATCATAATACCCGCACTTTCCAGTGTGGCATTGACCGGCACTTTACCGGTGGAGGTTTTGATGAAATCCGCGCCAGCTTTAATAGCAATTTCAGAGGCTTGACGGATCAAGTGCTCTTGCTTTAACTCACCGGTCTCTATGATTACTTTCAGTAATACATTCGCGGCAGCGCAGGCTTCTTTGCACTCTTTCACTAATTCGAAGCCGACCTTATCATTACCCGCCATTAAGGCGCGGTAAGGGAAAACCACATCCACTTCATCAGCACCATAGGCAATGGCGGCACGGGTTTCGGCCAGTGCAATAGCAATATCATCATTGCCATGTGGGAAGTTAGTCACTGTTGCAATACGGATTTCAGGGGTACCCTGCTCGCGCAACGTTTTACGCGCAATAGGAATAAAGCGGGGATAAATACAGATTGCGGCCGTGTTACCGGCAGGGCTTTTTGCCTGATGACACAGCGCGATAACCTTATCATCGGTATCGTCGTCATTCAGGGTAGTTAAATCCATCAAACTCAGTGCGCGTTTGGCATAATCGTTAAGATTCGCGCAGGCGGTTAAATCGGTCATAAAACTCTCCAACACTATTTCAGCCCCAGCACCTTGCCAGAACTGAGCATCTATTTATGAGCGGACAAAGAGACCGTACCGGCATCTTTGGTGATTAAAAGTCCCCCTCAGTAGGCGTAATTGTTGCAGTCAGGCAAATAACATAGCCCTAATGAGAAGGTTCTAAGCTCAATACGTTGGCGAGCGGACTTGGTTCCTTGAAGATAGCCCCTATGGGTGGCAATTGAGATCCATCTCACCGCACTAACTACTTGGTCATTGCTTACATCACTGATGCAATGAGACTCCGTACACACTTTAGGCTTTCATTCCGAAAGCCAATAACACTATTTGAACACGTTATCGGCAGCTTGGGTGTGTTCAATTTCACACTAATCAATAGTAACTTGTAACGAGACGGAATTATATGTGATTAAAGTCACAAAATAACCTAATTTATAGCTTTCTGACCACGATACGCTCACTCGCTTCAAGAATAGCCTATGGGCAGGAATACGCAGTATTGTAGGCCTGAACCATAAAAAATTAAGCGTCAGCGGCGCAGACAGTTTGGGTGCGGACAGCGCGCAGGGACTGGAGCGTACACGAAGTAGGTGACAAGCCCCGAGCACTGCCCAATCCCAAAATGGCAAGTCAAGCTAGCCTAATTATAATGCCAGGAAGAAACCGGCGATCGTCGCACTCATCAGATTCGACAATGTGCCTGCCGCTACCGCTTTCAGGCCGAAACGCGCGATATCGTGACGGCGGTTTGGGGCCATACTACCCAAGCCACCCAATAAAATGGCAACAGATGACAAGTTAGCAAAACCGCACAGCGCGAAGGAGATAATAGCCTTAGTGTGCTCGGAAAGAACCTGTAAACCCGCGGCTTTGACTAACTCTTCCGCCTGGAGATACTGACCGAAATTCATAAATGCTACGAATTCGTTAACGATAATCTTCTGGCCGATAAATGAACCAGCCACCATCGCTTCACTCCATGGGATGCCTATCAAGTAAGCAATCGGCGAGAATACCCAACCCAGAATCAACTCTAGCGAAAGTTGTGGATAATCAAACCAGCCACCAATCCCACCCAGAATACCATTGAGCAGAGCAATCAAAGCGATAAAGGCCAACAGCATTGCCCCTACATTCAATGCCAGTTGCATGCCGGAAGCCGCGCCAGAGGCCGCTGCATCAATAACGTTAGCTGGGCGTTCATCTTCAGCAATCAAGGTCGTAGCATCAACGTTATCGTGCGTTTTTTCAGTTTCCGGCACCATCAGTTTAGCAAACAGTAACCCACCCGGCGCTGCCATAAAGGAAGCAGCAATCAGATATTCCAATGGTACCCCCATTTGCGCATAACCGGCCAATACTGAACCGGCAACGGAAGCTAAACCGCCGCACATTACCGCAAACAGTTCAGATTGGGTCATGGTGGCAATATAAGGGCGCACCACTAACGGCGCTTCAGTTTGGCCAACAAAGATATTAGCTGTGGCGGAAAGGGATTCAGTACGTGAAGTGCCCAGCAACTTTTGCAAACCACCGCCCAATACCTTAATAACGATTTGCATGATGCCAAGGTAATACAGAACGGCAATCAATGATGAGAAGAATACAATTACCGGTAATACTCGCAGGGCGAATACAAAGCCGCCACCACCAAAAACTTCAAACATTTTGTCAGAAACCAAACCGCCAAAAATAAATGAAATCCCCTCATTACCGTAGGCGATAACGTTAGCGACGCCTTCTGACATACCGCCCAGAATGCGGCGCCCGATGGGCACATATAATACCAGCGCACCAATAGCGATCTGGATAATAAATGCACCTACAACAGTGCGGATATTAATCGCCCTATAATTACTTGAAAGAAGTACGGCTATTAATATCAGTACTGCCATTCCAACCAGACTCATTAGCATGTCGCTATCCCTAATAGTGAAATCATTAATTAAATTGAAATAATTTTCGGGGGATTATACCGACATGAAGACGCTATCAAATAATCTCTGTCACAAATAAACACAACTAAAAGCAACCGAATCAACGTAAGTGTGACAAGAGTCACATTAAAAAGCGGAAATAAAGAGATCACACAAATTATTAGTATGATTTGTATATTCCCGGTGGTGATTTAAAGTGGGCAGCTATCGGCGGGCGGTAATCGGAACAAACGTTGACTATTCGCTAACAACTGGCTGGCAATCTGTTGTGGCGTTTCAGAGCGTAGCTGACACAACACGCTGAACACATCAGCAGCCCGCTCGGGCCGGTTTGGTTGCCCCTGAAAACCGGCTAACGGCATATCTGGCGCGTCGGTTTCCAGCAGTAATGCGGAAAGAGGCAATGCGGCCATGACACTCCGGGTTTTCTGTGCCCGCACATAAGTAATGGTCCCACCCACACCAATATAATAACCCAAGCGAATAAATGCCTGCGCCTGCGCCAGGCTACCGGCGAAACCATGTACAACACCAGTGCGCGGCAACACCGTTTTACGCAGCACCGAGGCTAATTGGTCATGGGAACGGCGAGAATGCAGAATAACAGGCAGATCATGCTGTTTAGCCAACTTAAGTTGCGCCTGCAATAGCGCCAACTGGCGTGGTAACTGCGGCTCATCCATATAAAGATCCAGGCCAATTTCCCCCACGGCCACCAGCTTGTGAGTTTTGTTCGCCAGATAGGATGCCAGTGTCGCCAAATCGGCCTCTTGATGTTGAGCGATATAAAGTGGATGCATGCCGAGTGCGGCAAAAAGGGGCGGATAGTTCGCAGCCAAGGCTAAAATACGGGGAAAATAAGCAGCACCCACCGCAGGAACAATCAATTGCCTGACATTCGCCTGAGCCGCAGTGACTAAACTGGCCGCTTCAGCACCACTGAATGGAGGGAAATCAAAGTGACAGTGGGTATCGATAAAATAAGCTTTATCGCTAAGATTCACTATCTGCTCACTCACTTGTACCATTAGGCGGTATCACCTTTGTTTTTTGCCACGCTGGCAGGCAAAATTATCTCTACTGGCAAGGGCTTTCTATTGGTATTCGTTGGAATAATCAACCCATTGTCACTCATACTCATCTGAGCCGGTAGGCCATAGTGAGTGGCGGTCACTGAATCCGCTGGTGTAATGATATCCGGCGTTTGAGTAATATCAAATGAAGAGTCATCAGTATCAATTAGCTCTGCCATATCATCTGGTTGATTAATATCTTGTGGCTGAATGATACGACGTGAAAGTGAAATCGAGGTTTTCTCCCCATTGATTCCAGTCGGATCCCGTTGATCTTGCGGTAATAGCCAGTGCCCGACGGTAGCCAAAAAATAGCGACCACAACGGCGGCCTAAATGATAATCACGATTTAGTGCCGCAATTCGGCTCCCCAGTGCATTACTGGCAAGTGGCTTAGGCGGAAAAATTTCGAAAATACGCAAGTCACCGGGCGGCTTTTCAATAAATTGCTGAATACGGTGATAGCTCTGCTCATGTTGCTGCATAATCCGCACCAGTTGTTGCAAACTACTTTCACTCAGCCAATGTTCCATCCGCTTCATCCATTGCGGCGTGTAATAGGCCTGCGACGGTACAGTCCGAATCACCACAATAGTATCAGCGCCACGGCGGTAGGCTTCCTCCACCGGGATGGCATCACTGATGCCACCATCCTGATAACTGATCCCCCCCAAATCCACCCCTTGACGGTATAAACCAGGAATAGCACTGGACGCTTTAATGGTCGGCAGCCAGCTTTCTCGAGTGGGGGAAATATAGGTAGGTTCAAAATCATCACTGCGGCAGGCACACATTAAGAATTCACGGCCATTGCGTAAATGCTCTTCAGCATGATCCATGGCCAGAGGCAACTGCTGGGATGTGATATCCACCAACCAGTCGAGATCAATTAAGTGGCCACCACGCACAAAACGTAATGGGTTAAAGAAATTAGCTGTGGTGGTGTAGCGGGTAATGACGCGGCGAGCGTAGCCGGGTTGACCGCAGATAAAGGCAGATAGATTTTGTGCACCGGCAGAGGTGCCAATCATCAGATCAAAAGGGTTAAAGCGGGCGCGTTGAAATTCATCCAGCACACCGGCTGTAAAAATTCCCCGCTGCCCGCCTCCCTCACAAACCAACGCCATTTTTCCGGGTTGGTATGGTTTATAGGCGAGTGGCTCAATATTACCGAGCGTGATAGGTATTCTGTATCCCACCATCTATCCTTAATTCGTTACAACAGGTGCCGAGGATACCCCGTCTTACCCTTTGCTGTAACCCTCTCGCCTGACTAAAGGCGCTTACGGCCTGTAAACAGACTGATGAGGAATAGGACAATACCCACTACAAAGACGACTTTTGCGGCCCAGGCTGCCGTACCGGCTAGCCCACCAAAACCTAATGCCGCAGCGATTAAAGCAATAATCAAAAATATAATGCCCCAGCGAAACATAAGCCTCTCCTTCCCGTTTTAAAAAATGGCTTTCTACACTTAGGTTAAAAACAGCGTTTTTAACTCTCTCTGTCTATTTAACAGTAGTGCGTTTAACAGAAGTCGCATTATTAACAGATTTATTATTTGGCTGACGGGCTTATAAAGCTTATTCCGTAAGGTATTTCTCCCTCACGAAATACCCATCAGCCGATAATAATTAAGGTTTGATGCTCAGATCATTTTTAACGCTTTTCACGCCATCAACGGCTTTAGCAATACTTTCAGCACGTTCGGACTGAGCTTTATTCTCAACACTACCTGATAACTGCACCACACCTTCGGTGGTTTCTACTTTCACTTTACGTGAGGGTACGATGTCATCAGCCAGCAATTTGGCTTTGATTGAACTGGTTGTTGCAGCATCACCAGCATATTCACTGACTGATTGTGATTTCTGGTCTTTCACATGCAGCTTATCGCTGACAGATTTAACGCCTTCAACGTTTCCAGCAATTTCAACGGCAGTTTCAGCTTCAGCCTGAGAAGTCACAAAACCAGTCAGAGTGACCACACCATGGTTGGTTTCAACAGAGATATCAGTGCTTTTAAGAGATTTCTCTTCCAACAGAGCGCTTTTCACTTTAGCTGTTGCAGCGCTGTCACCCATGTAGTTATCGACTTTCTTCATGGAGCTATCGAGTTTCGCGCCAGTGCTGTCTACGACGTTGTTTGTCTTATTGAGCATGGTGTCTTCAGCGAACACGCTACCACTCATAAGTGCAGTACCTAAGACAACAGCCATCATTGAACGGGCAAATTTTGTATTTGTCATCGATTTCTTCCTTTGTCGTTATAAACCGTAAAGGGTTATGAAACTTAACTTGTTATAACACCCAAACTTACGGATTTTTACGCCACCCAGAGAGGTGACCAGTTGATGAATACTTTACGATTACTACAGGTTATTTGACCTAAAATTGATGCACGTCAATCCTGCGTGTACCTATAAAGATAGAGCATCTCAGAATAAATACAGTCGGAATCGCCCTAAAGCCGGATTTTTATGATTAAGTAGGAGTTATCCTAAGGAGGAAATAGTGAAGAGAATTAATGAATCGGGGTACCCTGTACCCCGATAGAGTGCGGCTTGGCGGGTGATTAATGTTCGCGGGTTTTACGGAAATTCACTTCCGGGTAACGTTCTTGCGTAATATTAAGATTTACCATCGTTGGGGCGATATAGCTCAAGTTATCACCACCATCTAATGCCAGGTTAACCTCATTCTTACGTTTAAACTCTTCGAACTTCTTCACGTCATCACATTCAACCCAACGGGCGGTAGAGACGTTAACTGATTCATACACCGCTTCCACGTTGTATTCACTTTTCAGTCGTGAAGAGACCACTTCAAACTGTAGAACACCGACTGCGCCAACAATCAAATCGTTGTTGGTCAACGGGCGGAACACTTGCACCGCGCCCTCTTCTGACAACTGAACCAGACCTTTTAGCAACTGCTTCTGTTTCAATGGATCACGCAGGCGAATACGGCGGAACAATTCAGGGGCAAAGTTCGGTATGCCGGTGAACTTCATATCTTCACCTTGGGTGAAGGTATCACCAATTTGAATGGTACCGTGGTTATGCAAGCCAATGATATCGCCAGCAAAAGCTTCTTCTACATGAGAACGGTCACCAGCCATAAAGGTCAGTGCATCTGAAATTACTACGTCTTTCTTGGTTCGCACCTGACGCAGTTTCATCCCTTTCTCAAAACGGCCAGAAACTACCCGCATAAAGGCAACACGGTCACGGTGTTTCGGGTCCATATTTGCCTGAATTTTGAACACAAAACCGGTAAATTTGGGTTCAGCCGCAACCACTTCACGGGTATCGGTTTTACGTGGCATCGGGGCCGGAGCCCATTCAACCAAACCATCCAACATATGATCGACGCCGAAGTTACCCAAAGCGGTACCGAAGAACACCGGCGTTAAGTCACCAGACAAGAAAGCATCATGCTCGAATTCATGAGAAGCCCCCTGTACCAGTTCCAGTTCCTGACGGAACTGTTTAGCCAAGTCCTCACCTACCGCCGCATCCAAGTCTGGGTTATTCAGCCCTTTGACGATGCGCACTTCCTGAATGGTGTGACCTTTACCCGTCTGATAGAGATAGGTTTCATCTTTATAAAGGTGGTAAACCCCTTTAAACAACTTACCGCAGCCAATCGGCCAGGTGATTGGTGAACAAGCAATTTTCAGCTCACGTTCCACTTCATCCAGCACTTCCATCGGATCACGAATATCGCGGTCCAATTTGTTCATAAAAGTGAGGATTGGTGTATCACGCAGACGGGTTACTTCCATCAGCTTACGGGTTCGATCTTCAACCCCTTTTGCCGCGTCAATCACCATCAGACAGCAGTCCACGGCGGTCAGAGTACGGTAAGTGTCCTCGGAGAAGTCTTCATGCCCCGGGGTATCGAGTAAGTTAACCAGACAACCGCCATACGGAAATTGCATCACCGAGGTGGTGATGGAGATCCCGCGTTGCTTTTCCATTTCCATCCAGTCTGATTTGGCATGATGGCTTGAGCCACGGCCTTTTACCGTACCGGCGGTCTGAATTGCGTGTCCGAACAACAACACTTTTTCGGTAATGGTGGTTTTACCGGCATCGGGGTGGGAAATGATCGCGAAAGTACGTCTTTTCGCGACTTCCAGTGCGTATTCACTTGGAGACATAATTTGAGATTTCTACTTTTAAGCCGCCCTGCTCTGGGCCTCATATCCTATTGATATGCGGGTCAGGCAAAGCGAGGCATTGATTGTGGCGCTATACCCTGCTTATTGGAAATTGCAGCAGGCTTAGCGGCAACTCCTATCACGTCGGGTATAAGTGGCTATAGCGCGGTATTTTCTCTGATTTATGCGAGATAGACAATTTATTCAAGACAAACAGTCGTTATTCAAAACAAACAGTCATTATTCACGACTGACAATCGGCAAAACGGGGCTATCCCATCGGCAGCGCCATCATAATGGCATCTTCACGCCCATCGGCACTCGGGTAATAGTTGCGCCGCACAGAAACCTCGTTAAAGCCTAAACTCTCATAGAGGGCGATAGCCCGTGCGTTTGAAGCCCGCACCTCAAGCCAGAGAGTGACGATATCACGTGTTGCCAACTGCTCAATCAGATGTTCAAGCAGTAAACGGCCATACCCCTGCCGCTGATAGTGCGGATCGATGGCGATATTAAACAGCGTCGCTTCATCCAACACCATTTGGGTAATGGCGAAACCGACCATTTGTTGACTGACACTCAACTTAAAATTGAGATAGCGCTCCCCTTGGTTACTGACCAGGGTTTTTTCCGTCCACGGGAAAGCGTGGCTGGCTTGCTCAATTTTGTACGCTGTGGCCAGATCGGCTGGCGTCAGGATAGAAATCTGCTTCATGGTGACAAATCTGCTGCCAAAGTGCGCGCTTAGCGCTCGCGTCTTGATAAAGTCCGGCCAATGCCGGGCTGTGTAACTGCGCGCCAGCGACCGCAAGCGGTTCACTGATGCCCAATCGCCAACTGTTGCACTGCGTATCTTCCGGCAACATTGCAACCCTGTCCGGCGTCAGCGCATAAGCCTGACGCGGCGTGAGACCCAAGCTGTGCAACACATCACACAACAGGGGATCATCATATTCAGGAAGCTGGTGTGCCACAATCAGCAGGCGGGTATCTTCGGGTAAACGAACTGCGATTTCACCCTGCAAGACGGCCGGGCGGCGCAATGTCCACTGCGTAATGCCTAGCTGTTGTAACAGCAAGTCTCGTCTTGATGCCATGCCATTTCCTGTCAGAGCGACCCGTATTTCGACGCTATGCTAGCAAACCCATCGAACATGCGCCAACAAACCTCTATAATCCCCGATCATATTATTAAGGAGCCAAAGACTGATGTCAGCATTAACCCCAGCCAGTGAAGTGATACTGCGCCATAGTGATGAATTTATAGCCCGCCATGTGTTGTTTGCCGGTGATTTACAAGATGCGCTGCCAGCGCAGTTTGATGCAGCCGGGGTACGGGTTCATACCAATCAATATCACCACTGGCAATTACTGAGCAATACGCTGGAAGAGAATGTGCAATTCGGTCTTTTGGCCACTGCCGACATGGTGGCTAACTGCGATACGCTGGTTTATTACTGGCCGAAAAGCAAACAGGAAGCCCAGTTCCAATTGGCTAATCTCCTTTCGTTATTGCCTGTCGGTACCGATATTTTTGTGGTGGGTGAGAACCGTAGTGGCGTGCGCAGTGCAGAAGAAATGTTATCTGAATTTGCGCAGTTGACTAAAATCGACAGCGCCCGCCGTTGCGGTCTGTACCATGGCCGGTTGGATAAACAGCCGGAATTTGATGCCGATGCCTGGTGGGAAAGTTACCAGGTGGGCGATGTGACAGTTAAAACATTGCCCGGCGTATTCAGCCGTGACTCGCTGGACTCCGGTAGCCATCTGTTACTGTCTACGTTCAGTGAGCCATTTAAAGGCAATGTGCTGGATGTCGGCTGTGGTGCAGGTGTGCTGGCCTCTGTATTGGCGCAGCAATCACCTAAAATCAAATGGACTCTGAGTGATGTCTCTGCGGCCGCTATTGAAGCCAGCCGAGCGACATTAGCGGCGAATAACATCGACGCGCAGGTGATTGCCAGCAATGTCTATTCCGACATTAAAGGCCGCTTCGAGATGATTATTTCGAATCCACCGTTCCATGATGGTATTCAAACCAGTCTGACTGCGGCGGAATTGTTGATCCGCGGCGCAACTGCTCACCTGCATGTCGGTGGTAAATTGCGGATAGTGGCGAACTCCTTCCTGCCTTACCCTGCACTGCTGGATGCGGCATTTGGCAGCCATGAAGTGCTGGCCCAGAATGGCCGTTTTAAGGTGTATCAGGCAACTGTCGGGCGTGCGCCACGAGACGCCAAGAAAAAACGTTAAAACTAGGCGTTAAGATGGGCCATCCCTTCCACGCCGTAGCGTTCACCCGCTGCGGCATGGAACGGGAATACTGCATCCAGTGCTGCCAGCTCTTGCGGGCTGAGTGCCAGATCGAGTGCCGCCAGATTCTCTTCCAGATAAGCACGCCGTTTGGTCCCAGGGATTGGGACAATATATTTCCCCTGCGCCAATACCCAGGCCAGCGCCAGTTGAGAGGGTTTAACCCCTTTCGTGCGCGCCATTTCCACCACCGCATCAGCTAATACCAGATTCATGGCAAAATTATCCCCCTGAAAACGCGGGTTATGACGGCGGAAATCATCAGCAGCCAGATCTTCCGGGCGGCGTAACGCTCCGGTCAGAAAACCGCGCCCCAGAGGACTATAAGCCACAAAACCCACACCTAACCGTTCGCAGGTCGCCAATACAGAAGATTCCACATCTCGGGTCCAAAGTGAGTATTCACTCTGTACTGCGGTAATTGGATGCACCTGATGGGCCTTCTCTAATGTTGCCGCTGAGACTTCACTCAAACCGATATAACGTATTTTACCGGCAGTGACCAAATCAGCCAGAGTGCCAATCACATCTTCAACCGGTACACTCGGGTCGCCACGATGCTGGTAATAAAGGTCAATAACATCAACACCCAACCGCTTCAGGCTACCGTCAACAGACTTACGAATATAATCAGGCTGGCTACTGACGCCCCGCACTGTCGGGTCAGTCGGATCACATACAATGCCAAATTTAGTGGCCAGAAAGACCTGATCACGTTTGCCTTTAATGGCGCGTCCAACCAACTCCTCATTGGTAAATGGGCCATACATGTCAGCGGTATCGAGTAAAGTCACCCCCAACTCCAGCGCGCGATGTAACGTCGCAATGGATTCATTCACGTCCTGATTGGTGGAGTAAAAGTCACTCATCCCCATGCAGCCAAGCCCCAGCGCTGAGACTAGTGGGCCATTCGAACCTAATTGACGTTGTTGCATTGTGATATTCCCCGTTAATGATGTCGGAAGAAAGTGTGGTTGTTTAGCGAGGAAAGATAAATAATGCAGATTGCTCATTACTGTTCAAAAAACACCAACAATGGACGAGTGCAATCATGGACCAAATACAAGCTATGCGGATATTTGTCCGTATTGTTGAATTAGGTAGCTTCAGTCGCGCGGCGGAGAAACTGCAATTGCCCCGCGCAACGGTCAGCCATACCTTAAAACGGTTAGAGCAGCGCTTAGGCGTGCGTTTATTGGTGCGCACCACCCGGCAAGTGAATATCACCGCGGAAGGCACACTGTATTACCAGCGTTGTTTGCAATTACTGTCGGCGTTTGAAGAGGCTGACTCGCTGTTCAGCCATCAGCGGCTGCAACCGGAAGGGAAAGTACGCATTGATATGCCACATTCGCTAGCCCGCAATGTGGTTATCCCCGCACTAAATGACTTTTATCAGCGTTATCCCCATATCACGCTGATTCTCGGCGCGAATGACAGTACCATTGACCTGATGCGTGAAGGTGTCGATTGTGTTTTGCGTGCATGGCTGCCCCATGATGAGCAATTAGCAGCACGTAATATTGGTCAGCAACCACAGATAACCTGTGCGTCACCAGCTTATCTCGCCAAATATGGTGTTCCGCAGTCCCTCGACGACCTGGCCGGCCATCAAGCGGTGGGTTATTTTTCACAGATGAATGGCCGTGATTACCCATTAGAATTTGTTTATCAGGGGAAAGTTGAAAGCCGCACGTTACCTGGCATCTTGAGTGTCAATGGTGCCGATGCTTATATCGCAGCCGGTGTCGCAGGCCTGGGATTGATTCAAGCTCCCACGCCAGGTATTCAGGGCCAATTAACCCAAGGCGAACTGATTGAGGTGTTGCCCCACTGTCCACCACCGGCCATGCCGCTGTTTATTATGTTCCCTGCGGGGCGCTTTCTTGCCCCTAGAGTAAGAGTGCTGATTGACTGGCTGATTGAACTGTTTTCCGATTATCCACAGTTATCACCAACACGACCAAGCGGGCGTTAAAAACTAAAAATACTTCTGTAATCAAATCAATTGCTCAACATATGATGCTTTTTACAGCAAACGTCCCGCTTAGGGGAAATAAGTATTGACCTGAACGTGAAAATCTCTAGAATTCGCCTCCGTAGTTGCTTTATAAAAGTGATGTTCCGGTACGCGATGGTGGCGGAATTGGTAGACGCGCTAGCTTCAGGTGTTAGTGTTCTTACGGACGTGAGGGTTCAAGTCCCTCCCTTCGCACCAAACATACTTTTCTTGGCGATTCGTAGTATATCCCCAACGTAATTGGCATTGCAGGCAGCAAACCAACCCAGATAGGCTTACTGCGGTAAGTGATTGAGGTTTAATAGCCTGTGGCTTCAAGTACGAGGGGAGATTTATATTGCACAGCACATGCGATGGTGGCGGAATTGGTAGACGCGCTAGCTTCAGGTGTTAGTGTTCTTACGGACGTGAGGGTTCAAGTCCCTCCCTTCGCACCAAGCTGGTGATATAAATCCTAAGCTTTACTTTTTTAAGATATACCCAAAATAATTCGAATTGCAGAAAGACGGCAAACGAGTGAACTCCCAAGAGCTTACACCAGTAAGTGACTGGGGTGAACAAAGGCAGCCAACGCAGATGCAGTTTGAAGTATGACGGATATAAGCAGTAAGAAATCATTTGGGCGATGGTGGCGGAATTGGTAGACGCGCTAGCTTCAGGTGTTAGTGTTCTTACGGACGTGAGGGTTCAAGTCCCTCCCTTCGCACCACAATGATTTCAAAAGCACAGTAATACCTCTCTTCTGGCAGGACCTCTTCCTGAAATACACGTAAATGCCTGTAATACAGAAAATTCAGCCAATGCGATTGGGTTCAATGCATCCCACTGTGCATTAACACCGCCGTCAGGCCACCCAACAGCGCCAGACATGATGGCAGCAATAAGAAATGCCGTAACCGCGCGTGATACAACATGCTAACCGTGGCCAGCATGGCGAGCACAATCAGGATACGTAACTGACCGACGGTGATATCTGCCCATCCCAAAACCGGCAGTAAAGCAAAAGGCAGCAATATCCCCCAACCACTAGACATACCACGGCTCAATAATCCACTGATCCCACACCAGCGATAAGCGGCTAATCTGGCTGTAATCATAATAATGGCCCCAAGTGATAATGATAACCAATATCATATATCACTCTGTCGCAGTCTGCACTATGAAGTTGTTAGCAGCGGACAGACAGCGACAACATCAAGTTAAGAAACATCATGATGACAGGCTGAAACAAAAATGGTAATTTTGGTTAAGAAAATTCCTAAAACGATACTAAAACGCTTCAAACAAAAATAATTACTAAGAAAAACTATTTATCGTGATACCTAAATAATAGGGCTTCATGAGGATATTGTTTATTTGTCTACTGACAGCACGACATTATGCAGAGTGAATTGAATATGAATAGCCATTCCTACGATCAGCTTCTGAAAAGTAAGCATCGGCTCTCTTTACTGCTTTTTTTATTTCTTAATGCGTCGTCTGCTATTTTTAGTATGATATTACCGTCACCTGAAACGCCAGCAGTGACATTACCGATAGTACTGATCACGGTTATCAGCCTGAGTACCGCAGCTTATCTGATTTTTATTTCGAAGAATTATGCCAATAAACTGAATTTATTTTCAATAATCATGGGCCTGCTTTGGGCCTGGCAAATCATTCTTAAATACGAATATTTGGGTAATAATGAAAATAACTACTTACTACTCAGCCTGTTTACGATTTTCTTTATCAGCACCATAGCCCTGTCTGATAATTTCCTTGCTTTTTGTCTACACAGTGCACCAGCAGCATTAACCGTTATTTTACTCGACGATTTTCAAAATATTTTCCGTATTGTATTCACCATCATGCTGCCACTGATTGGTTTCTCCTTACATCATTTGATGCTACGTCGTAGCGATGACTTTACCCGAAAACTTGTCGCACGCCTTTATAATGAAAGGGAAAAATTCAGTGATTTAAGCATGATAGACCCCTTAACCAGTTTGTATAATCGCCGTGGTCTGGAGAATAAACTTGAAACACTGCTGGCTCAGTCTCCCGGCAATCATTACGTATTGTTGCTCGATATCGACCATTTTAAAGCTTATAACGATAACTATGGTCACACGATGGGGGACCAAGCACTGGTACGTGTTGCGGCGGCTATCCGTGATGCTGTTCGTTCACGGGATATCGTGGTGCGCTACGGTGGCGAAGAGTTTTTAGTGCTACTGACTCATGTGAGTGAAGAGTATGCAAGCCAGTTGGCTGAGCGCGTGCGCCAACGGGTTTTAGGACTTGATATTCCACATGTTTTTAACCATAAGGTTTCTACAACCGTGACATTGAGCGCAGGTATTTCTCCTCTGCAAGCCTATGATCTGGCCTCCTCGCTTAAAGCCGCGGATGAAGCACTTTACCGGGCCAAAAAAGATGGCCGGAATAAAGTTGCCTTTGCCGGAGAGAAATTATCAAACGTTGAATCGTCACCTTGATTAAATGACGCGGTACAAACTCAATTATTATTTTCTTCGATAATGGTTGAGTTTAATACTGCGATATTATATTTCACTTTCATTATGTTATTAAACCTTGTCATTGCATCTAAAAAAATAAATCACTAGCTCATCTGCTGGCAGATAACATCTATTTAAGCGAATCATCCTTCCGCACAGTTGAACATAATTAGCGTTTAAAACCGTAAATTGCGCTATTACCCCCCAGTTCAAATACCCATCCATCATCCAGGCAATGTTGCTCAATGTCTCAGGGTAATCTGGCCCATATTCGTATATCACAATACATGTACAATAATGATTATCATTTATATAAAGAAAAACCATGCAGGGAGAGTATTGCGAATCAGGGTCTGGGGCTTAGCACTGTTTTTTACTATAACGGATTATTTTGTTGCTTTGCTAAACCGATTCTTCTACTTTTAGCAGCAAATAGGATTGAAGAAAACAGGGGTTTATCATGGAAAATACCATTTGGGTTTTAGGTGATGCTGTAATTGATTTAGTTCCTGAAAATTCAAATAATTACCTTAAGTGTCCAGGTGGCGCACCTGCCAATGTGGCGGTCGGCATCGCCCGATTGGGTGGTAAAAGTGCCTTTATTGGCCGGGTTGGGCAAGACAGTTTTGGTCGTTTTATGCAGCAGATATTACAACAGGAAAACGTCGATACCCACGCGATGACACAGGATCCGCTGCACCATACCTCTACAGTTGTGGTGGATTTAGATGAGCATGGCGAACGCACTTTTACATTTATGGTGACACCGAGTGCCGATCTATTCTTACAACCAGATGATTTACCTGAATTTAAAAGCAATCAGTGGCTGCATTTGTGCTCTATTGCCTTAAGCCAAGAGCCGAGCCGTAGTGCCGCCTTTGAGGCGATGCGCCGTATGAAAGCCGACGGTGGTTGGGTCAGCTTTGATCCCAATATCCGTGCCGATATCTGGCGCGAACCACAAGCGTTGCTCCCCTGTCTGCAACAGGCGCTGTTATTGGCCGATGTGGTGAAACTGTCGTTGGAAGAACTGAACTTTATCTGCCCAGATCAGGATATTGCTGGCGCAATGGAACAGTTGATGGCCGACTATTGCTGCAAATTGCTACTGGTAACACTGGGTGCCGATGGCGTTTGGGTACATAACCGCCATCGTCTGCAAAAATACCCGAGTAGGAAAATCACCCCAATAGACACGACTGGCGCGGGTGATGCCTTTGTCGCTGGGTTGCTGACAGCATTGGCACGGCTACCGAATTGGCATTTAGGTGCAGATCTCACCGCCGCCATCGATCAGGCGCAAGCCTGTGGTGCTTTAGCCACCAGCGCTAAAGGAGCAATGACTGCGTTACCTAATGCTCAACAGTTGCGGCATTTTCTCCAACCCGACCACTAACTGCATAAATCCTCCTCTGCATGAACCATTTAGGATGTCGCCTTTGACAGGCAGGCATCCGCCCCTCCTCTTACCTGTCACTCTTTTTGCTAAACACCCAGCATGTTAGCGCCTGCCACATGCATTATCGCGCGCGCCTTCTTCCTGCTCATCGCCTTATTCGCCTCAAAAAGTCATGCACTTTGCAGTCTGGATCACAATAGCTGAATCGGGTTAGCAAAATGTTTTGCTAATCCCCAAGGATCCCCCTTATGTTAGCCATGAAAAACCGGTTTAGCTGTTTAGCACAAATACAATCAATCACATACCGAGTGATATAAAATGATGATAAAACCAAGCTATCTTGCTGTATCAATAGGACTTATCCTTTCTTGTGCAGCGACAACCACCTCTGCAGCCTCACCCTCGTCTTCCTCAAACATGGATATTGAAGCCCGCCTCAATGCGCTGGAGCAACGATTGCAACAAGCGGAACAACGGGCAAAAAATGCAGAAACACGCGCCGAAATTGCCGAAAAACAGGCACAAAAGCTGGAAACTCGAACGCGTCAGGCAGAAGAAAAGACGGTTCAGGTGGCTAAGCGCACAGATAAACTGGAAAGCAAAACACAGGATGGCAACGGTTTTGAGTTTCATGGTTATGCCCGTTCCGGCCTGCTAATGAACGACTCTGGCACCGGCACCCAAGGTGGCCCATATGTTTCGCCAGCCGGCAGTACCGGAGGGGCAGTTGGCCGCTTGGGTAATGAGCCTGACACTTATGTCGAAGTCAATTTGGAGAAAAAGCAGAAGCTGGATAACGGTGCCACCACCCGCTATAAAGTAATGCTGGCAGATGGTCAGCGCAGCTATAACGACTGGACAGCCGACAGTAGTGACCTCAATGTGCGCCAGGCATTTGTCGAACTGGGCACCCTGCCAACCTTTAACGGTATTTTTAAAGACAGTACATTGTGGGCCGGTAAACGTTTCGATCGCGATAACTTCGATATTCACTGGCTGGATTCCGACGTGGTATTCCTTGCCGGTACCGGTGGCGGTATTTATGACATCAAATGGACCGATAACCTGAAGAGTAACTTCTCGTTATATGGCCGTAATTATGGTGAGATCGAGAATGTTAATAGCGATATTCAAAGCTATATTTTCACTGCCAATAACTATAGCGGCCCCTTCCAGTGGATGGTGAGCGGGTTGCGCGCCAAAGATAATGAGGCGCGCCAAAATAGCGGTGAAACCGTTAATACTAATGCCACAGATAAAGGTATTCACAGCATGTTGGCCTATCACGGTGACAGCTTCTATGGGCTACGTGATGGTACGTCAAAAACCGCGCTGCTGTACGGCCATGGTTTAGGGGCTGAAGTAAAATCTATCGGGTCCGATGGCAACTTAACCAGCAGCGCAGATACCTGGCGTTTGGCGACTTACGGCACCACCGCATTAAGTAAAAACTGGAGTCTGGCCCCAGCAATATTGGCGCAACAAAGTAAGGATCGTTATGTCTCGGGCGATAGCTATAAGTGGATAACATTCAATACCCGCCTGATTCAAGAAATCACCGAGAACTTTGCGTTGGCTTATGAAGGTAGTTATCAGTACATGAACCTGGACCCACAAGGCTATAAGGATTATCACAAAGTCAGTGGCGGTTTCTATAAATTGACCTTCGCCCCAACCTTTAAAGCCGGTGATATCAGTAATTTCTTCAGCCGACCAGAAATACGGGTGTTCGCCACCTATATGGATTGGAGCCAAGATCTGGATAACTACGCCAAGGATGATTCCTTCGGTAAAGATGGTTTTGCCGCCGGTGGGCAATGGAACTTTGGTATCCAAATGGAAACCTGGTTCTAACTATTGCTCACCGCGGTAATCACGACGAATACCGCCTGCTGCCGTGACGATCCTCGGCATGCAGGAATCAAAATAAATTTGCGAGGGATATCATGAATATCAATGAGACCGTAACGGCTCTGCTCCCATTGCTTGGTGGTAAAGAGAATATAGTCAGTGCTGCACACTGCGCCACTCGCCTGCGTTTGGTGCTGGCAGATGACTCTTTGGTGCAAAAATCAGCGGTAGAGAAACTCGATGGCGTTAAGGGCTGCTTCAGCAATGCCGGGCAGTTACAGGTTATTTTCGGTACCGGGCTGGTCAATAAAGTTTATGCAGAATTTATCAAGGTGGCAGGTGTAAACGAAGCCAGTAAATCTGAAGCTGCCGCTGTGGCCGCGCGTAAACTCAACCCGTTCCAGCGCATTGCCCGCCTGCTATCTAATATTTTTGTCCCGATCATTCCGGCAATTGTGGCGTCCGGCCTGTTAATGGGCTTGCTCGGCATGGTGAAAACCTATGGTTGGGCCGATGCTGACAGCGCGCTGTTTATCATGCTGGATATGTTCAGCTCCGCTGCCTTTATCATTCTGCCTATCTTGATTGGTTTCACCGCTGCCAAAGAGTTTGGCGGTAACCCGTATCTGGGGGCAACACTGGGCGGCATTTTGACGCACCCAGCGCTAACCAATGCCTGGGGAGTGGCGGGCGGTTTCCATACTATGAATTTCTTCGGTATGGAGGTGGCGATGATTGGCTATCAGGGCACTGTATTCCCGGTGCTACTGGCAGTGTGGTTTATGAGTATGTTGGAAAAACGCCTGCGCAAAGTGATACCTGATGCGCTGGACCTGATCCTCACACCCTTTTTGACCGTAATCATTACTGGCTTCGTTGCACTATTATTTATCGGCCCTGCCGGACGAGTGTTGGGGGATGGGATCTCGCTGGTACTTAGCACTCTGATTACCCATGCTGGTTGGCTGGCCGGGTTACTGTTTGGTGGGCTTTATTCCGTGATAGTGATAACCGGCATCCATCATAGCTTCCACGCCATCGAGGCCGGGCTATTGGGTAATCCGAATATCGGGGTCAATTTCCTGTTACCCATCTGGTCAATGGCAAACGTGGCACAAGGTGGAGCCTGTTTGGCGGTCTACTTTAAGACCCGCGATGCTAAAATTAAAGCCATCGCCATCCCATCGGCATTTTCTGCCATGCTTGGTATTACCGAAGCGGCTATTTTTGGGATTAATTTGCGCTTTATCAAACCCTTCCTTGCTGCGCTGGCAGGTGGTGCATTAGGAGGCGCTTGGGTCGTCGCGAATCATGTCAATATGACCGCGGTGGGCTTAACCGGCATCCCGGGCATCGCTATCGTACAAGGCAATTCAATTGTTAATTATCTGATTGGATTGGTTATTGCATTTGGCGCTGCATTTATTATCTCTCTACTGCTTAAGTACAAAACGGACAGCGAATAATGCAAGAAGTCAGTTTGCTAAAACAACTTACGCTGGCAGTGATGCGTGGCCAAATCCGCGCATCGCGTGACCCTCATCGGCCAGGCTGGCACCTGGCTCCCAGTGTCGGGCTGCTGAATGATCCCAACGGGTTTATTTATCATGCTGGCTATTACCATTTATTCTATCAATGGAACCCGTTGGATTGCCGCCATGGCAGTAAATACTGGGGCCATTGGCGTAGTGTCGATCTGGTTCAATGGGAGCATCAGCCTGTCGCATTGGTACCCAGTGAAGAATATGAAAGCCACGGCTGCTACTCAGGTTCTGCCGTCATTGCTGATGACCGAATCACGCTGATTTACACCGGTAATGTGAAATATCCTGATGGTTCGCGCACCGCATTCCAATGTCTGGCACAGGAGAATGAACGAGGGGAATACGACAAATTAGGGCCAGTGCTCCCATTACCTGCGGGCTATACCGGCCATGTTCGCGACCCGAAAGTCTGGCAGCACGACGGTCAGTGGTTCATGGTTTTAGGCGCGCAGGATAAGCAACTGCAAGGGAAAGTGCTGCTATTACGCTCCGATGATTTACGTGAATGGCACAATCTGGGTGAAATTGCCGGTTCTGGTCTGGGTGGATTAGGCCCGTTTGGCTATATGTGGGAATGCCCTGACATGTTCAGGTTAGCGGATCAAGAGGTGCTGATTTTCTGCCCGCAGGGCATCGCCGCTGAAGCAGAGCGTTACCGTAATACCTTCCAGGCTGGCTATTTACTGGGCCAGTTGGATTATACCAAGGCAGCATTCACCCATCAGGATTTCCACGAACTGGATCTCGGCTTCGAATTCTACGCGCCACAAACCACGCTGGCCGCAGATGGCCGCCGCCTGTTATTCGCCTGGATGGGCATCCCGGATGAAGATGAGTTGTATCAACCCACCGTAGCCCATGGTTGGATCCATACCATGACCTGCCCACGAGAGCTGAGTCTGGTTGACGGCAAAGTCATTCAACGACCCGCGCGTGAATTGCAGGCATTGCGCCGTGAGCATCGTCAGTGGCAAGGTCGTGCTCAACAGGCACCGGCACTCTCCATCCGCAGTGCTGAAATGATAGTCGAGGTTAGTGCGCCATTTATCCTCGAATTAGGCGATGAAATGATGCTGATATGGGATGGTGAACGTATCACACTAAGCCGCCGCAATCTGCGTACCGGGCTGCAAGAGTTCCGTTATTGGCGCGGCCAATTGCAGCAGTTACAACTGCTCTGCGATAGTTGCAGCATAGAGATATTTATCAATCAGGGAGAGGCGGTAATGACTACATGCTACTTCCCGACTGAAGACCCGATAGCAATCTTTAACGGAAATGCTGAACTGTGTCTGCAACACTGGTTGTTGTCTTCGCCCATGTTAGAATGAACTATCTTTCAAGGCGACAGATTCACTCAGTGAAAAACAATAACCTGTGAAAAATCATAAACGAATTACCATTAACGATATTGCCAAACTGGCTGGTGTGTCGAAATCGACCACCAGTTTGGTGCTCAATGGGCGTAGCAAGGAGTATCGTGTTTCCGATGAAACGCGGGATCGTATAATTGCCTTGGCCAACGAACATAACTATCAACCGAGCTTCCACGCCCGTTCTCTACGCTCAACCCGCAGCCACACCATAGGATTGGTGGTCCCGGAGATGACCAATCACGGATTTGCCCTGATTTCACGTGAGCTGGAGATGCTGTGTCGCGAAGCTGGATTACAGCTACTGATTGCCTGCACCGATGAGAATCCCGGCCAGGAAATGATGGCGGTCAATAGCCTGGTTCAACGTCAGGTCGATGGCCTGATTGTCGCCTCCAGCCAGCTCAATGACAGCGAATATCAAAAGATCAATGCCCGCCTGCCAGTGGTGCAGATGGATCGATTAATTGGTGAATCAGATTTGCCGCTGGTTATCACTGACTCGGTAGCCTCCACCGCCATACTGGTTGAAAACGTTGCCCGCCAACATCCTGATGAGTTTTATTTTCTTGGTGGTCAGCCACGCATCTCCCCTACACGCGATCGGCTGGCTGGTTTTCAGCAGGGGCTGCAACAGGCAGGAGTTACCTGCCGCCCTGAGTGGGTCCTAAATGGCCATTACCTACCCAGTTCCGGTTATGAAATGATTGCCCAACTCTGTGCCCAATTAGGCCGCCCCCCCAAAGCGGTGTTTACTGCCGCCTGTGGGTTGTTAGAAGGTGTACTGCGCTATCTCAATCAGCATCAATTAATGGACAGTGAGATTCATTTATGCAGTTTTGACGATCACTATCTGTTTGACTGCCTGCCGTTGAAAATAGATACCATCGCACAAGATTGCCAAGGGCTGGCACGCCACAGCTTTGAGATGATCACCAGCTTGATTGCTGAATCAGCACTGGCGCAGAATCAACTGATTCTGCCAGGGCAGATCCATTGGCGACATCCGGGTTCTAAGGCGCTCAATGAGCAACACTGAACCGGTGACCACCCCTGCATTAGCCGACTCCTGGCGGCGCTGCCAAAAATTGATGCAAGCCCACCAATGGCGAGTACCTCACCGGGCCGTGGGTGCGACGTTCCAGTCAATTTGTCAGCGCAAAAATGACTTGCTGGTATTAGGTCAGGCGGCATTGGAAGATGCTTACGAATATATGGAATCACGCCCTTGTGTGCTGCTGATTCTGGATGAAAGTGGCTGTACTCTATGGAAATGCGGGCATCCGCAAACGATAAGTCAGCTACAGGCGTTAGGGATTGATTGCGGCAGTTATTGGGCAGAAGGGCTAATGGGTACCAATGCCCCGGCGCTGGCAATTGCTGAAGGCAACCCGATACAAGTCAGTGGCCAGCAGCATTTTAAACAGGCGCTGCATCCGTGGCGCTTTTGCGCCACTCCGGTGTATGACAACAGTGGCCGCCAACGGGCGGTCATTGTTTTAGGTAGCCTGCTCACCGAACATGCGGCAAGTGATTTGCCTCTGACATTGGCTATCGCCCGCGAAATTGGCAATTATCTCCACGCAGATAGCTTATTAGCAGAAACTAACCGTCATCTGAATGAACTCAATGCCCTACTCGATGGTGTGGACGATGGTGTCATGGCATGGGACCAACGCGGTTGCCTGCTGTATCTCAATCGTCGTGCTGCGGCTATTTTACAACTAGATGAAACCAGTAGCCTCGGCAAGCCGGTCACAGATTTGCTGACCTTACCCTCCTTACTGACCCACGCCATTTTACACCGTAATCCCCTCAGCCACGTCGAGGTGACCTTTGAGAATCAGCAGCAATTTATTCCGGCTCTCTTAACCCTCAAACCCATCCCAGATGGTAACCGCTGCGGCTTTATTGCATTACTCCATCCACAAGAATTACTGCGGCAAATGGTGCACAACCAATTAGGGGGGGCTAATTGTACTTTTGATGATATGCCGGTTGCTTCACTAGAAATGCGCCGCCTGGTGCGTTATGGCAAGCAGGCTGCCAAAGGCCGGCATCCGATTTTACTGCACGGGGAAGAAGGGGTCGGTAAACAGCAGCTGGGGCAAGCAATCCATAATGCCAGCAATCGCGCCGATGGCCCTTATATCGTCTTAAATTGTCAGGCATTGCCACAAAATTTCATGGCGCGAGAATTTCTTGGTAGTGATGCCAGTGAAGGGGAATCCGGCCAACCCAGCAAATTTGAACTGGCTAACGGTGGCACCTTATATCTGGAACAAGTTGAATATCTGTCGCCGGAAATGCAGTCAGCTCTGCTGCAAATCGTCAAAACTGGCATGGTAATGCGGGTCAACTCTAATCGGGTGATCCCAGTCGATGTCCGAATTATTACCGCCACCGGGGCAGATTTGCCCTTATTGGTTAAACAAGGGCGTTTTCGCCGCCAGCTATTTTATACCCTACAATCTTTCGAATTACATATTCCACCACTGCGTCAGCGTCAACAGGATATCCCCCCACTGGTACAGCATACATTGGCAAGCATTGGGCAACATTTCCACTGCCAATACCAGCCAGATGAGAGTGTTATCCGTCAGTTATGCCAATACCCATGGCCCGGAAATGATCAGGAACTGAAAAGTGTGGTGGAGCGGGCCGCCATGGCTTGCCGCAATAACCGCATTAACCTCAATGATTTGCCAGAGCATCTACTGGGGGAGAGGCTGTTATTAGAACCGGAGATGCCGCAACCTCAGCCTGTCTTATCACTACAAGAATTAGAAAGACAGGCCATTATTCGTGCGGCACTGGTGTGCCAAGGTCAGCTAAATGAAATGGCGACCTTATTAGGGATAGGCCGCACAACCTTATGGCGAAAAGTAAAACTTCATCGGCTGGATATCAGCCAATTTAAGGGTGGCGAGTCATAATCTCAATGCACCGCCCAGTCAGGGAAAATCATCGGTAAAGTTAATTGGCATTACATGATCCTTAGTTATTAATGCTCGCCAGATTAAAATGGTTTTAGGTTATTATCGATTTAAAAAAGCCAGTTACACTATGGTAAAGCGGCATAATATCAAAAATGGAACATTGTTCTATTTACGTGGATCACATTTTTTGACATTTATAGTTAAATCATAAAAAACCATCTTATATTGAAAGTATGGATAATTTTTAACTCATCTGGCACGCCTATCAGTAACAACTGCATTTTATTCACTCGCGTTACTAC
>NZ_JAZGQA010000459.1:0-726 GCF_048593855.1 Yersinia sp. 2542 StPb PI | reverse complement strand
ACAACACCAACTTTGTTAAATGTTAAGCGGCTAATAATAGCTCACTGCTATCGGCCACGGTGTCAATGACTGGCATATCAACAATAACGTCAAACTGACTGGCAAGCGCCAAATCTTTGAGTGGTGTATTTATATCTACACCTTGGGATTCGAGGATTTTTAGTATGGAAGCGTTATTACCCCTCAGCAGGCCATAGACACCAAGATCCATATCACTTGGATAGCTATTATCTCTATACATTGCATAAAGGGTCTCTAAAATAGAGATATCAATATCATCTGAGATATCTAATCCGCTGAATTTCAGTTGCACTTGCTGGAGTTGAAGGTGATGAAACTGAGGATCCTCCAAGTTAATATCAGGAATAGGAATTAAATTCGCACCAAATTGCAGACTTTCGTTTTCACCGGGGATTATAGGAGACACTTCGGATAACTTCACTCCGTGAGCTTCCTTAACCGCCGCCGCATGCACTCCCTTAGACTCTATCACTATTGCGGCTTTACTTTGAGGGGAGCTACTTTGAATCGCGAATTTGACACCAACGGTGGGCGGATTTGGGCCAGCCGAGTAAATACCATATCCTCTTTCACTCGACTCCAAAGCTATATCACCAAAATCATTGGCCCACCAGTAGGTATAAGAAGAAATAGTTTCATTTTTAAATTCTTCATGGTACTTAATAGTCACAGTCATATTAAAATCCTTTTAATTAAAAATATAAC
>NZ_JAZGQA010000458.1:0-732 GCF_048593855.1 Yersinia sp. 2542 StPb PI | reverse complement strand
AGTTATTAATCGAGACGTATTTTTTACCCAATCGAAATGACAAAAATATTTTTTTTCTATTTCAAAAGGATCATGCTTAAAAACGGTATGGTGGCCCAATGGCTGTCTGGATACATACCTATACTCATAACCTAAATAAGAAATTACGGGTCCCCAAAGCTCTTCAATATGTTCATTAGAGTATGCGACTCCAAATACTCTTAATTTATTTATCTCTGGGTGGGATATTTCATGCCTAACAGGTTCATATACATGATGTTTTGCATTGTTCATGCCAAAGTAAGGTACTGTTTCTTTTTTGGTTATTTCTTTGATTAGAGAGTAAATTCCATTGCTAAAGTCTTCATTAATATTATTAATGCTTGTATCAAAATGTTTTTTTCCTGGTTGATTATCTACAAAGTTTATTATTTTTCTAGCAAAGTCTCTATAATCACCAAATTTTGCACATTGTAAAACAGTAGGGGGGGATATTTCCTTATTGCCACCAACATCCCAAGTTACAACCGGAACATGGGATGCTAATGCTTCTAGTATCACCATACTACAATTTTCAAAATTACTTGGTAGCATTAAACACTTAGACTTTCTGATTAAATCAAATCTCGCGTTACCTAATACTTGTCCTTTTTTATGAACTTTACATTTTACTTTAGGTGATATTTTAAGTGTTTCAGACTTTGCACCAAATAATAGAACATTGAAGTTATCTGGTAAATATTCAAGTATTCT
>NZ_JAZGQA010000457.1:0-741 GCF_048593855.1 Yersinia sp. 2542 StPb PI | reverse complement strand
ATATTGATTTTAAATATATTTAACTTCACTCTTAAATGTATTGTTCAACACAGACAATGCAGAATATCAGTCCGAATATGTTTGAAACATGACAGCTAAATCCACCAATTGGGATTATGTGTTGAAGTCAGTTACCTGAGATAGCCCAGCGTTGTGGCCGACATCTTTTCAGGTTCCCTAACCCCAATAGACTGCATAAAGACCATTAACAGATAATGGAGCTTGCACATGGCTGTCTCCTCCAGAGGACATAATCAGTATGCCGGAATGAGTGGTTGGCGTTGACGGGTTACTTACAGGAGGCTGACCAGCAATGATATCCTCAGTATGCTAATAGACCACTATTTCTAAAAAGCTAAACTCTAGCGATCTCTTAAAACCTTAGAGCAGTACACATAGGGCATTGTTTTAGTCGAAATATAATAACTTCCGTTACGATTTTTAGTGAAGAAAGCAGCCATGGGATGATCATCAACTAAATAAAACCTCGATAGCATCAGATCTGAAAATAAAGATTCATTCACATTATTAGTTTCAGTCACCCAGTTTCTCTTCGATGTTAATAACAAATCATCATTAATCGCTGTTACATCAAAAAAGGTTCTACGACTTATCGTGCCTACTTTCTCATTATTTTTATAAACCACGCCATCAATATAGACAATTCCATTTTTATTATTCATAGAAAATTCGACCATAAGTTTTGTCATTAGTCCCAATTCTTCTCTATGAATGGTCAGA
>NZ_JAZGQA010000456.1:0-743 GCF_048593855.1 Yersinia sp. 2542 StPb PI | reverse complement strand
TATAAAATAACTTAATAGGCTGATTACTAAGGTCTGTAACCTTGAAATCAAATTCATAGTTCGAATAAGGAAGGATCATCCCTCCCGTTAAATCAATTTTCTTGCTGCCATCAGTTACTACAAATTTACCGATTGATATGTGATACGGTGACTTATTCTCACCTTTGATATTAATCGCCTTACCTGTCCTTTTTGCCACCCAACTAACACTTTCTGCCGCAACTCTTGGATCTGAAGATAAGCCTATCGGACGATATAAGAACTTTAAGCGTGTACGAAATGCAAGGTTTAGCTTATTTTTTGCATTATCGTTTTCCACCTCTGGGGGTATATCAAGCACATTTACCCAGAGCAATGTCTCTCTATCACGGGGAAACTTTGCTTTTGCTTCTTCTGTTTTAAAAACTCTAAACGACTTTCCTTTCCCCGCATTTATTCGCGAAACTGGAGGGCTAATAACAAAAGGCAAATCTTCTTTTTCCACATCACCAGAATCCATGGAATCCCTATCGGATTCTAACCACACTTGGACTAATGAGGGCAGATCCCCAATATTATTGACTCTAATAACTTGTTCTTTACTTTTTTCATCAAAAATTATTCGCGTTGCCATAATTTGAATAGAGGCATAGGCCGAATATCCTCCACACGCAAAAAAACCTATTAGAAGTATTTTTAATAACTTCATTTCCTACATCCTAAAACCATTGGAAAAATAATCATCGGGGACTGGCTCTTAAAGA
>NZ_JAZGQA010000455.1:0-743 GCF_048593855.1 Yersinia sp. 2542 StPb PI | reverse complement strand
AAAGTTGAATTGTTTTAATAAAAATAGATGCTTTTATTAATTATTCAAACAAATACGGATTGATGGTTATACGACTGTGTTGCATTAATAGTGGTAAGTCAGCAAATAGTGAGTACTTATCTTCATCACAGACTTTATCTATCAAAATCCCAATCAATTTAGTGCAAATTTAGCCCGATGAGAGCGAATGGGATATAGCAGGCTTTGTCGCATTAAGGCGCTGTTAGGTAACATGCTGTTTTTTTTTGTGATGTTACCTGCCCATGTCTCTGATCCGAAACGCCCTCTGTCGCCTGCATTATCCCGTCGATATTATTGCTCAGTGTGTCCGCTGGTATTGAGCTGCTACAGATAATCCGCAAAGGACAACTTCATCATCCTACTGGTGACGGATTGTCACCGGCAGAACAATTTTATCTGTTGGCGGCTTGAAAAATAGGCAGTGCTATTTTGCCGACCTCGCTCTGTTAATGCGACAAACCTACAAATATGGAGTAGTTTAATTTTCACGGCAAACTTAAACCAGAGCTAAACGAATGGGGGATTTACATATTTCGTATGAATAATCTGGGTAGCAATATTTTTAGTGAGATAATTACAATTAAAATCAACGGTATTTCTTACCTGATAAGGAGTATCATCGCGGCAGAAAAATTACGTTAATGATGCAATCCAAACTCGAAAAATTAAAAATATAACATCCAAGATTACAATAACAAAAAAATAGAAAGAATTACCAATCA
>NZ_JAZGQA010000454.1:0-744 GCF_048593855.1 Yersinia sp. 2542 StPb PI | reverse complement strand
AAAGTAAAATCACCATAAGGCACTGAATAAAATAATGAATACTCTTGTTTATAGCGTTTTTTAGCGTTTTCCAATGTGCGACTAACATTAAAATTAACGAAATCAGACCAGCCTAATGGGCTATCCCAAGACAAGGAAGTGTTTGCTTTCCATTCATCCACTTTTTTATAACCATAATTATTAACTGACGCGGTTACACTCCAGGGTTTAACATCAGTGTTATTAATCCGAATAATAGACATTCCTTCTACACTACCCGGCAACACATCTAACTTCACTTTATTTGAGCGTAATCGGTTAGCTTGATCGATCGCTTGTTCTATATTAGAGAGTTTTAGTGGCTTACCCTCTACATTGGGGAAAAGAAATTTATGATTAACCCTTCTATCTCCCCCCTCTATACGCTCGACTACCCCTTCATTTATATTTAACCCCAATTCACCTTTGCTATTCCGTGGTAAGAAACTGACACGAGCAGCAACATAACCTTTAGTCAAATAGGTATTGGTTATATTTCTTGCCAACTGGTTAGCATCATATATAGTTATACATCTGTCTGGCGAATACTCAGGAGTTTCAAATTGATCATCGATAAACAGCATATTTCCACGGAAATAAAAACCAGTAATGTTTAGACATTCATCTTCCACTACTAATGTATTTTCAGATGCATGGTTTTGGTGAAAATTATTGCTATTTGTTGATAATTCATTTAACTCATTAGCATATAGGCCGTGGCTAAAT
>NZ_JAZGQA010000453.1:0-746 GCF_048593855.1 Yersinia sp. 2542 StPb PI | reverse complement strand
ATTAACCACTGCCGCAGCCAAGAAGAAACCAGATCTACCAGAGTACGGCAGTGGGCACTTACACTTATTAAAAACACACTAACACATATTACACAGCAGCTAGAATCAACCAGAAAATCCTTTCCCGGCTGTTCTATTTAATTAAGCAGCTAACAGCATATCACTGCTTTCAATTACACCAACGGTATCAATAAGTGGTGCATCGGATACCATAACGTCAAATTGGCTGGCGATAGGCATATCTTTCAGTGGGGTATTCACATCAATACCCTTAGCGGCGAGGATTTCCAACAAGGGTTCTGCATTGCCCCTCATCAAACCGTAGGTGGCTTTATGCATATCGCCTTGGTGGTTTTCTACCATTGTTTTGGTAGGGTCATATTCACCGGTCAGATCTATGCCACTCAATTTCACTTGCACTTGGTCAAGCTGTTTACCAATGCCACTTGGATTATCACTCAAGTATTCACCCAACTCCAAGTTTGCCATTTTCCCGTGGAAGGTATGGTGGCCCATATTATAGTGCAAATCACCCTCTACGATCATAGCAGTATTAGCACTACTATGAGAGCTGCCAATTGAATATTGGGTACCACTAAACCACCCGCCGCCGGAAAATTGGCCAAAGTCCTTGGCATATCCTGGCGCCTGCGTGTCTTTTATATCACCATGAGTGGTAGCCCACTGCTGAGTATAAGAGGTTAGAGTGTCATTACTGAACTGGCTTTGATATTGGATCGTTACTG
>NZ_JAZGQA010000452.1:0-746 GCF_048593855.1 Yersinia sp. 2542 StPb PI | reverse complement strand
GAGCGATCAGCTAAACTGGTAACAAACATTGAGTTGGCCGCAGCCAGGTTCGCGGTATAGCTTGCCGGTTCAGGGCGGCGCTCATCTGCTTGCGTGCGCAAATACCAGTCACCATCGGTCGGCGAGCTAACACCACCTTGATACAAGAAGTACTCATAGGCACCCGCCACAGCACGGCCATTCAGGGTAAACTGCCCGGCAGAATCGCCGCCGACATCAATGATTTTGATGCCCTCAGAGGTCCGCGCACCATTACCACCAATATTGTTCACGGTGACAAAACTTTGCCCTGCGGTATTGCCAGTAATCAACAGCCGATCGGTTACTGATGAATCACCGGCCAGAATAGTATTGAAGACCACAGTGCCGTTATCGCCGGTATAATTACCATCAATAATGAAGGTCCCGAAATCGCCGCCGGTTAAGGCATTTGGCATAATCAGGTTGCCACGATTTTCCACATTCCCTGTCACCTGGCCGTATCCACCTAATGAGCCGGTGTTAGTAATCAACACGTCACTGACCAGATTGACGACATTGGATGCCAGTGTGGCCACCAATGTACGGGCCAATGGTGACTCATTCACTGTCAGGGTCGAGGTGGCTGTTGAACTGCCCAGTTGCAGCAAACCGTTTTCAATCGTCGTCAAACTGGCACTGACTGTACCGCTATCAATTTTTACCGTGCCGCTGCCACGTTTAACCAATGTACCGCTACCGCTGATCGCGTTGGATAAATTCCAGAC
>NZ_JAZGQA010000451.1:0-747 GCF_048593855.1 Yersinia sp. 2542 StPb PI | reverse complement strand
GATATAAAAATAGGTGTTAGTAGTAAAAAATACAGCAGTATTGCCCTTGGGGTAACTCGGGTTGGCACACTTTGGGGGGGCGGTTTATTTTGGGATCTGAGTTCGACTGCGGGTGTTCCCTGGTTTGGTGCAGCATGGAAAAATGAACCTGACCTAAAGGGGTTTGATCTAAACTACATAAAATATAATGGCATCATTAGCTGGTCTAAGTCATTGGCCCAATATGGTCCAGTGAGTTTATCATATGAAGTTAACTCAGGATTTCAATTTACAAAAGATATATTAGTGAGTGATGGTAAACAATCAATTGGTGATGAATATACCGTTCGTGGTTACAAAGAAAGTTCAGTGTCGGGACATAACGGTGGTTACATTTCCAATACAGTTCAGCTGCCGATTGCTATCAATAAATTGGGGATATGGCAGGTGTCGCCTTTTGCTGGCTATGATCTTGGTTTTATTAAAAACAACTGTACTGATGATATGGGTTCGTGCCCTGCAGAGTATTTAACTGGAGCTGCTCTTGGCCTTAAGGCTGTAGGTAGTCATTTCTCCACTTCATTAACATTGGGTTATCCTCTAACCAAACCATCAACATTAAGGAATTCTGATATTGATTCTAGAACACTAAGTTACAGGTTTGATTTACGATTCTAAATAAATAAGAAATTCCATCTTAATAAAGTTATATCCAGCAAACTGCAGGAGCTTTACGCATGAGCTAAAATTAAGGTAAGACCAATAATT
>NZ_JAZGQA010000450.1:0-751 GCF_048593855.1 Yersinia sp. 2542 StPb PI | reverse complement strand
GAAAATTTTTCTAGCATTTGTTCAAGTCCGTCATCACTACGCTCACCTAATTCATTGTTTATATATTCAGTTACTACATTAAGATCTTGAATAATGGATTGCAATAATGGTTTAATATCATCTGCTTGTTCTGCTTGTTCTTCACGCGCTACTCGTGCTGCTCGTTCTTCATTCACTCTATTTTCCATTATGCCATCAGCAATGCCAACCTGATTTTTATTTAAAAAACTCACCTCGACATATTCTGTTATATCTACCTCAGATTGAATATTTGCCAACGCAGAACCATTCAAATGGAATAAATTCCTTAACCAATCTAAAAGTGCCTGCATTACCGTTCTGGAGTCCAGAGTCTCTTCTAACGCCTTAGAGCATTGAGGGAAATATTCAATAGAAATTAAAGGGTTTTCATCACGTAATTGACAGTTTTTATCAAACAAAAACTCACCCGTCAATTTAAAATGATTACAGTTATTTTCACTGTGGATCACCTCATAATGCATGTTCACACCAGATTGACCATTCCCCTCAAAGCAGAAAGTTGGGTGATAATCAGCAGGCAGATCACATTTTAGTGCATTGTTGAAACCTATCATCCTTTCTGCCAATGACGTTTCAGCCAAAGAACTCAGTAACTTGTGCAGGTTTGTGTCTTGATAATTGTCCGATGAATTAACCCAGTCATTTTTACATAAACAATCTAATGCCTGATTAATTCCATCATTTTTTCCTAAAGAAAACTGTCCCTCAC
>NZ_JAZGQA010000044.1:0-27300 GCF_048593855.1 Yersinia sp. 2542 StPb PI | reverse complement strand
AGAGGTCTCCGTACAACTAAATATAAATTATAAAATTAAGTAGGAATTAAATGGGAAAGACTCTAATGACGTTGGTGCTACTTACCCTGCCGGGTATGGCGTTAGCTGCAACCTCAAATAACACTATCAAGTTTCAGGGAGAGGTAGCCGAACAAACTTGCATGGTGGATATCAATGGCACAGCTAACACCCCGGTAGTTTTGTTACCAACAGTTTCGACCAGCAACCTGAATCAAGTTAATGCAGTTGCAGGTAAAACCAATTTTACGATTAACCTAACCGGCTGCAATATTGCCATTCAAGACACCAAGATTAGTTCGGTTTTTCAGGGGATGAACGTCACTTCGGCGGGTAATTTGGGCAATGTGGGTACAGCTCAAAATGTTGCTATTCAGTTACTTGATACTAATGGTGCCCCAATTCGCATGTCTGGTGGCAGTGTTGAAGTACCGGGAATCACCTTGGTCGCCGGTGCAACCTCAGCATCACAGGATCTGGCGGCTCAATATATTACGGAAGAAGGTCGTGCGACCGCCGGGAGCGTTATTGCTTCCGCACAATACGCGATCACCTATCCCTGACTATTCATGAGATCCAAGCCATATCATGAATACGTTGCCAATCGGTAACGAAGCCGAAACAAACCAGAAGTATCAAGGATAAGTAATTGCTATGACACTGATTGCCCACAGAATGATCGCCTGCTCGTTGTTGCTGCTCAGCGGCGTACCCTTATGGACGCAAGCCAGTGTTGTCATGACCGGTACTCGTATTATTTATCCCGAAGGTACGCGGGAAAAAGTAATACAGCTCAGTAACAAAGATGACCATCCGAATTTAGTCCAATTATGGATGGACGACGGTAATAACCAGTCTTCGCCATCAAAAAGTGATGTCCCTTTCACACTGACACCACAGATATTCCGTATGGAAGCCCAAAGTGGGCAAGTGGTACGGTTGTCATATGTTGAGCGCCATTTACCTAAAGATCGTGAATCAGTTTTCTATCTTAACTTCTTGCAGATCCCCGCGTTAAAAGCAGATAAACAGACCGAAAACAAACTGGTTTTGATCGTTAATAACCGAATGAAAGTTTTTTACCGCCCTGCGGCATTAAAAGAAAATGTCGATACATTAGGTGAAAAGATACGCGTTACTCTGGATGGCACTAGCGGTGATAAAATCAAGATAAGTAACCCGACGGGTTATTATATCAGCCTGCGTGATGCCAAATTGGTCAGTGATGGGAAAACGATTTCGTTCGCCACCAGTGAGATGTTCTCGCCCAATTCGACCACTGATTTAGCCTTACCCGCTGGGGTTAAGGCCAAAAAGGGCGAAGTGCTGACGCTGAACGTGGTTAATGATTATGGCACCAACATTTCCACGAATTATCATTTGTAGTCCAGCCGTGATGATAATCCAGACTGTGCCCAGTTATAGAGATAACCAGTGAGGTTTGCTCCCTGGTTATCCTATTTGCTAACGCACGGTTTACTGGCGAGCCATTTCGTGTCAGCAGCAGAACAGAGTAATCAAGACGAATATGTATTTGAGGATGCGTTAGTCCGCGGCTCAGCGCTCGGCTTAGGCTCCATCTCCCGCTTTAATAAAAAAGACACCTATCAAGAAGGCAAATATCAGGTTGATCTCTATATGAACAACAATTTTGTTGATCGTATAGAAATGATATTTATTGCAAAAAATGATGCGGTTATTCCCTGTTTGTCAGTCGCACTACTGCAACAAGCCGGCGTCACTGAGGAGGCGCTGAAAAACAGCGACCCAAAAGATGACTGTTTGGATTTTAAAACCACCTTGCCGGCCAGTGACTATCGCTTTGATTACGCCAAGTTGCGCTTCGACTTGTCGGTACCACAGCTGTTCGTTAAAAAAGTGCCGCGTGGCTATGTTGACCCCCATAATTTAACCTCGGGGGATACCATTGGTTTCAGCAATTACAACTTGAACCAATATCACGTGGGCTATAACAAAGATGGAATTAAGCGTTCAACCAACTCAACTTATCTCAGCCTAACCAATGGTATCAATGCTGGCATGTGGCGTTTGCGTCAACAGGGTTCATTGCGCTATGACCCTACCCGAGGAGCCAACTGGACCTCTAACCGGCTATACAGCCAACGCGCGCTGCCCGCCATAGGCAGTGAAGTGACCTTGGGCCAAACGTTCAGCGCGGGTCAGTTTTTCTCCAGTCTGGGCTTTAACGGCATCGCATTGGCCACTGATGACCGCATGTTGCCTGAATCGCAACGCGGCTATGCCCCTATTGTGCGAGGGATTGCCAGAACCAATGCCAAAGTCACGGTTTATCAAAACAATCGGTCTATTTACCAAACCACTGTGTCACCAGGGCCGTTTGAATTTAATGATTTATCAGCCACCAATTTCGGCGGTGACCTGACGGTAGAAATTCAGGAAGCGGATGGCAGCGTAAGCACCTTTCAGGTGCCATTCTCTTCCGTGCCGGAGTCGTTGCGCCCCGGTTATTCCCGCTATAGCTTCGCCGCTGGGCAAGTGCGGGATCTGAGCAGTAGTGAAGTGTTCAGTGAACTGACTTATCAACGAGGGGTCAGTAACGCCATTACCGCCAATACCGGGCTACGCGTGGCGTCAGGTTATCAGGCCATCATGCTGGGGGGCGTCTTTACCCACTATATTGGTGCCTTAGGGCTGGATGCTACCTATTCGAATGCCAGCCTAGCGGATGACAACAGTTATGGTGATGAACGGCAGCAGGGCTGGATGGCGCGAGCCTCCTTCAGCCGCACGTTCGAAGCTACCAATACCACATTATCCGTGGCGGGTTACCGCTATTCTACCGAGGGTTATCGCGATTTAAGTGATGTTTTGGGGGTACGTGCAGCCCGTAATGGCAAAGTTTGGAATTCAGATACTTACCGGCAACGCAGCCGGGCAGAAATATCGATGAATCAGAGTTTTAACAGCTACGGTTCTCTGTATTTGACCGCGTCTTCACAGGATTATCGCAATGACCGCAAGCGGGATACACAGTTGCAATTAGGCTATGCCAATACTCTGTGGCGCGATACCAGTTTCAATATTGCGGTCTCACGACAAAAAACCGGAGGCGGCAGCAACGAAACCTACTTTGTCGACCCCGGTAGCGGCATGCCAGCGGCCAATGGCGCAAATATTCTTGGCATCAGCGAGACTGTGGTGCAGATGTCGGTCTCATTCCCATTAGGTGGTAGTGCGCATGCGCCGTATATCTCCGCCGGTGCTGTCAACAGTAAGCTCAGTGGCGCCAGCTATCAGACCTCATTATCCGGTGTGATGGGCGAGGACCAATCCGCCAGTTACAGTATGGATTTTGCCCGCAGTGAACAAACGAAAGAAAACACCTTTAGTGGCAGTTTACAAAAACGGCTTCCTGTCACTAGTCTGAGCGGCAGTGCGTCCAGCAGCCCTGGTTATTGGCAAGGTTCAGCCAGCGCCCGTGGGGCGGTGGCCTTCCATAGTGGCGGTGTGACACTGGGACCTTATCTGAGTGATACTTTTGCCCTGATCGAGGCCAAAGGCGCCAGTGGTGCCAAAGTGATGTATGGCCAAGGTTCAAGTATTGACAGATTTGGCTATGCACTGGTGCCAACACTCACCCCGTATCGCTACAACACCATTACGCTCAATCCTGATGGCATGGATTTCAATACAGAGCTTCAGGATGGTGAGCGGCAAGTTGCTCCCTTTGCCGGCTCAGCAGTGAAAGTCACTTTCCGCACCCTCAGCGGTTACCCGGTACTCATTACCGTCCGGCTGGCTGATGGTAGTCAGTTACCTATGGGCACCGTGGTATACAGCACGACGGCCGACGGCGACAACAGTGCTCCGCAGCAAAAGAACGAGGTTGGTATGGTTGGTCAGGCCAGCCAGGCTTATGTTCGGGCTGAAGGAACCCGAGGCACACTCATTTTGGTATGGGGCGATGCCGCCGATGAACGCTGCCAGTTAAATTACGACTTAGGCACGCCCAATAACGATAAACAGTTATATAAACTCGATGCCTTGTGTGTCGTTACCCAGCATTGAATCAGAGAAACAGTATGAATCCTATAACGACTCACTACGCCAGGTTATACCGATACAAGCCCCTATTCTCACACTATATGGGGTTATTCTTTTCACTCGCATTACTGAGCATCAGCTTACCCAGTTATGCACAATGTGTTTGGAAAGGCGCCAATATCGGTGGTGATAACTACGGTGCGTCTTTGCAATTAGGCAACATCAATATAACCAGTAATTACATTCAGCCTGTCGATTCAATCCTGGCCTCCAGCATTATCAGCTTGGTACCCGCCCGTTTCTGGTCAGACCCGGAAGCGGTTATCTATGAATGTGATGTGGCCGATAAAGACAGTTTATTTGAAGTTTTTGCGACTAATGGCGACAGTAATGTCGGCGGCTACAGCAATATGGGTGATAACTATTTTCAGACTTTCTTCCCCTATACCGCATTGAAACTGACTCATGTTGATACTGGCGTCGAATTTACTCGCATCTGGCAGCAGGTCCCGTTGAGAAAGTACGACGTAGTCGGGAATAAAATTCAAATTAAGGGTAAACATTTCAGCCAAATCCGTGCTGAGCTAAAAAAAGTAGGTTCTGTAGACCGCACGCCCGGCCCTTCCAGTTGGGGATGTTCTGGTCCTGCGGCTGATAACTATTCGGGTAGCTATTCCTGCAATCAACCCAACGGTTACGTGGTATTCAAAGGGCCCGGCATGCCAGTACCGGAAACCGGCTATGACTCAGCAACCAATTACCAAACATGGGGAAGTGGCCGCTATATGGCATTTGGTATGAATACCTCTCCGGTCTCTGTCCTGACACGCAAAAATACCTGCGTAGTACGTAACGTCACACCTTATGTGGTTTTCCCTATTATCACCGTGAACGAACTTAATGATAATCAATCACGCAGCGCGGATATCACTGTCGATATCGAATGCCAGTCGGGTACGGAATCTGGCATTAATAGTGGGCAAACTGCGCTGGGCATCCAAACTTCATTACCCGGTTATCTGAAAGCACAAGGACTCGGGTTAGTAAACGCAGCCGGCGGCGTGAGTTATCTTTTATCAGACCACTATGGTACTGACAAAAATATAGCCACCGGCGTGGGAATCAGCCTGAGTGACAGCAGCGGCGCGGCAATGAATTTTGTTGGTTGGGGAGGATGTGTCAGTAATTGCAATGCCAATACCAACGCGGGTTGGTACCCGGTACTCACGGGTGCCAGTGCTAATGGCAGCAATGGTGCTGGTTATGATAACTATTCACATCACTTTGTCGCCACCTTGAAAAAATTACCTAACGGCACGCCTACTGCTGGCAAAGTCGATGCGACCGCTTACGTTTTGGTGAAGATACAATGAGACTCCTCTGCCTATTTTTACTGATGTTGAGCATCAGCCAACACACCATGGCCGGTTTAGTGGCCGGTTCAACCCGCATGATTTATCAGCCTGAATCACGTGAGCGCACCCTGATGTTGGCTAATACCAATGATTATCCGGTCGTGGTGCAGACCTGGATTGATGATGGCGATGTGGACAGCACTCCCGATCAGAGCAAAGCGCCTTTCATTGTCTTACCTGCTGTTTTCAAAATGCAGGCAGGAGCGGCTCAAGGGCTGCGCATTATCAATAAAGGTGACAATCTGCCGACAGATCGAGAGTCTGTTTATTGGCTCAATCTGTATGAAATTCCGCCTAAATCCCGGCGTAACACCGATGCTCAGGCCCAGGTTGCTATGGCGATGAATACCCAAATGAAAATATTCTATCGGCCTGATGGGCTAACGCCGAAACCGGCTGAGGCAATGAAAAAAGTCAGTTTTACCCTTAAGAAGAAAAACAAAGAATATATTCTCACCGCCCATAACCCCACACCATACCATGTCTCTTTTGGTCAGATTCAGCTAGAAAACCAACAACAACGCTTTCTGATAGCACAAGAGATGGACATGATGGTCACACCCTTTGCTGAGCGCCAATATCATTTTGAACAGCAGCCTACCTCACTCAATGGTGAAGTAACCTTGAACTATGTCTATTTTGATGATGCTGGCAATCAGCTAAAAAACAGCCAGTTAATAAAAGTGACATTGTAACGAATTACTATTTTCACGGTTAATCGCAGAGGAATTGCAGCTCATGTAATTCCTCTGACAATTCTGGCTACCCGCCACGAAATTATTACCCTATTGAATTTAAGGGATATTTTACACATGTCCCACTTATGTTGCTTATGTCACTAAAACACACGGCTAAAAGTGTCTTTCCTACTGATTAGCGGGTTTAAATACATAACCTCGGCGTGTAATGGGCGCTTTTCGGTCACTACCGAGCCAATCACCTTCCCCAATACAAACGCGCCTCTCAGCCTTATTAAAAATAACCTCATTTGGCGGGATAACTCACGAGAAAATAAACAAGTTTGCTGAAAAACAAGCCAATAAGCTCATTCTCTCAGCAAACGCACATTTTTAGTGTTTTTCTACTTTGACAAACGTCACCACCCTCGCTATTATTCGCCTCGTTCACACGATTCCTCTGTAGTTCAGTCGGTAGAACGGCGGACTGTTAATCCGTATGTCACTGGTTCGAGTCCAGTCAGAGGAGCCACTTTCTATTCCAAGGATGTTTACTGATGTCCATGGAAGCAGTAAGATCAATAAGTTATACGTAAATGTGGTTACACTGAGTTCCACATTGTTACGTTGACTGCCACAACTTTTGGGGGCTTTATTAGGGGCCTGTTCGGTTCGATAATATCGAGGCCCCCAAATGTCAATTTCTGATGTTGTAATCCGAAACACCAAGCCCCAAGACAAACCCTTCAAGCTGAGTGATAGCGCCGGTCTATACCTTCTGGTCAAACCCAACGGTTCAAAACTCTGGTATCTCAAGTACCGCTATGGCGGAAAGGAAAGGAAGCTGGCCTTTGGTGCCTACCCTGCCGTCTCCTTAGTGCTGGCCAGAAAATTACGCGACAACTCACGCTCCGAATTGGCTCAAGATAAAGACCCAGGACAAACTCGGCGTCATGAAAAACAGGCCAGAAAGGTAGGCATTACTCTGGAAGAAGTAGCTCGCACCTGGCACAAGAGCAACCGCACCTGGTCTGAAAATCACTCAAACCGTATATTACGAAGCCTTGAAATGTATCTGTTCCCGCCTCTGGGAAAACAAACTATTTCCGATATCAGCACGGCTGACTTGCTGTATGTCCTCAAAGCCATCGAAGACAAAGGATTTCTGGAGGTTGCCATGCGGCTGCAGCAGCGCATCGTCAACATTATGCGCTACGCCATTCAGAATCAGATGATCAAATATAACCCGGCGCTCGACTTGAGCGGAGCCATTGCCGTACCGAAAAAACGTCACCATGCTGCCCTTCCACTCTCTCGTCTGCCCGATTTCTTTGCCAGACTAAATCAGGATAATGGACGGCTTCTGACCCGTTTGGCACTGCGCTTTAACTTGTATGTCTTTGTCCGTTCCAGCGAGTTACGTTTTGCCCGCTGGGAAGAGATTGATTTTGATAATGCACTCTGGACCATTCCTGATACCCGAGATCCTGTTCCCGGTATCCGCTATTCCGAGCGAGGCGCCAAGATGAAAACTCCACATCTGGTGCCACTTTCTACCCAGTCCATTACAATCCTCAAGCAAATACAGCAGCTATCAGGACACGGTCAATTCATTTTCCCCAATGACCACGATATGTTTAAAGTCATGAGTGAGAACACCATAAATAAAGTACTGCGGCGTCTGGGATACGACACGAAATCTGAAATATGTGCGCATGGCCTAAGAGCCATGGCCTGCAGTTCCCTCATTGAGTCAGGAAAGTGGTCGCGGGATGCTATTGAACTTCAGATGAGCCATCAGGAAAGAAACTCTGTCAGAGCTGCCTATAACCATCTGGCTGAGCACCTTGAGATCAGATATCAGATGATGCAGTGGTGGGCTGACTATCTTGACGCGAATCAGTCAAATTATGTTGCCCCTTACCATTTCTTTCAAAAACAACAAAGAAAGAAAAACATCAAACAGCTCCTCCCGTGTTAGGGATTGAGTGACGATATCGTGGTCAGTGATTTATCTGGGAGTGCGGTCGCGCTGGGTCGAGGACGTAACGCTGATTTATTGGTAGGGACCTGGGTAACAGGAAATGTCTACAGCTTTCGGCCCTAAGTGATGGGTTATGGGGCTGCGACAGCGCCACGGGCTGTTAAGGGACACAGCCAAATTTCCCTCCATTCTTTTATGGTTAGTCAGAGAATTCGATCGCATGTTCTGCTCTAAACTCAGAGATTTGTAGACTTTATAGCTGGCCATCTTTTCCCTCTTCAGGAGGGGTGAGCCGCTATGATGTTTCATCCAGCAGTGCGCTTATGGCGAATTGCCAGGTTCCAGTTGTTGTTTCAGCCATTCAAATGAACGCTTGATCAGCTCAGACCTGTTTCTGATGTAATGGTCCATATCTTCCATGCTTCAATAGATCACATCCACACCGGCCTGCTTTGCTTTTATAAAAATCATCGCTTGATTGAATCAGTGTGTCTTTCACACCAGTCACCATTAGGAGTTTCCCCTGTATATTTTTATGATCTGGCCCAAAGTGGACTTAAAACTATCCAAGAAAATCGGTGCGGTTCAATCTCAGATTTCATTACATTCCGGGCAGGTTCCGAAGTATCTGTAAAGTACAGCGCTTGCACATGACTCGGAGCAATGAAGTGGTTAAAAACGGAGCGCCATAATTTGTCTCAAATAGATAATTTGGCTTACAGCCTTTTGAACCAAAACACCCCCACTTTTCCACGTGAAGTTACCCCCCTAAACCTGTAAGGTGTCTTTGTTTTTACCTATAAATGATAGCTGAGATACCCTATTTTCAGCTCTTGCCAGGCGGTTTTGAATTTATTGATCGGGTACTGATATCGACTCGTTCAGCCAGAAAATCCAGAAAAGCCCGCACACGCAACGGCAGATGACCCCCCTGCCCGACATACACGGCATGAATTTCCTCGATATAGCCAGGATCGCAATCCTCAAGTACGGGTATCAATCGGCCAGCACCGATATCCTCACGTACCTGAAAGGCAGCAAGACGCGCCAATCCTAGCCCAGCCAAGGCTAGACGATGCAATGCCTCACCATCATTGACTTGAGCGTTGCCACTAATGGGTATCACGATATTCTTGTCACCCTGACGCAATAACCAGCCAGGTTGGGCACGCACGTAATTCGTTCCCAGACGATTGTGCTGGTATAAATCCTCTGGCGTCACTGGGACACCATGGCGAACCAGATAATCAGGCGACCCGACAATTATCTTGCATGTCTGACCCAATTTACGCGCCATCAGGTTAGAGCTTTTGAGCGGCCCCGCCCGCACGGCCACATCGGTACGTTCTTCCAGAAGATCGATGACCTCATCGGTCAGCATAATATCCAGCATGACCTCAGGATAACGCTCCAAAAATTCAGGTATCAACGGCAGCAGGAAGTGATGCCCAAAGGGCACATTGGCATTGACCCTTAACCGACCACGTGGCGCAGCGTTTTCACTGGCACAGCGATCTGCCTCGTCCAAATCAGCAAGGATACGCACTACGCGCTCGTAGTAGGCACAGCCTTCTGGTGTCAGTTGCAGTTGTCGTGTGGAACGATTCACTAGCCGTGTACCCAGCCGTTTCTCTAGTCGTGCGACCAACTTGCTGACAGCTGAGGGTGTCATGCCACAGGCGCGGGCGGCGGTAGAAAAGCCGCCTAGCTCAATCACACGCACGAACACTTCTAATTCGCCGGAGCGGTTGACTTCTTGGCGGGCCATATCTGCCTCCTTGATGAGTTTAATTCACAAATGCTATTCCGCTGAACAGTCTATCGTGATTGTGTCTTTGAATTCATAATTAATACACGATTTATTTTTGAGTTCACTAATATGAAAAAGCAATTCAAATCATTTTTAACGACTTCATCTAGAAAAATTATAACTTGGGCCCTTGCAGTGGGTACTGCCATGGTAACCACCACTGCGGTAGCTGCCACACCGTCTTGGGTTGCAACGTGGGGGGCCAGCCCACAGCCTGTATGGGGTTCGAGTTTTCCGCTTCCCACAAATATACCAACCGAACTGCATGATCAAACAGTTCGCCAAGTGGCGCGTATCAGCCTGGGTGGAGAGCGTTTTCGTATCGTGCTATCCAATACCCATGGCAGTCAGCCACTCACCGTGGGCAAAGTAACGTTTGCACAGACACAGAACAACCACAGCATTGCGGCTGATAGCTTACGCACTGTGACATTTGGTGGCCAGGAAGCAGCGACGATCCTCCCTGGCGCTTTGTTGGTCAGCGATCCTGTAACATCACACATACCTGCATTGACTCAGGTTGCCGTGAGTTTCTATCTACCGAAGGCTACCACTATGAGCACCTTCCACTGGGATGGCCGTCAGACTAGCTGGATTGTTCCAGGAGATCAGACCTCAGCCCTGGAGCTTAAGGTGACAGATGCTTCCATTCAGAGCACGACGACACGTCCGCTGCTGGTGGGGGTTCATGTTGAAACTGAACAGGCAGCGCAGACAGTTGTGGTTCTCGGAGATTCCATTACTGATGGTAATGCTGCAAGTCTGGACAAGAATAGCCGCTGGCCAGACTTCCTGGCTACTCGCCTTGCCTCGCGGGGTATCAGTGTTATCAACTCTGGCATCTCCGGTGCCCGGCTTCTCTCTGACGGTATGGGTGTCAATGCATTGGCACGGTTGGACCGTGACGTGTTGGCTCAACCAGGAGTGCAAAGCGTTATTGTCATGATAGGGATTAACGACATTGCCTGGCCGGGTACCATTTTCGCTCCACAGAGCCCAAGACCCACACTCGAGGCGTTAACAGCTGGCTATCGCCAACTGGCTGAGCAGGTTCATGCTCGCGGTCTGCGTGTTATCGGTGCAACACTGACACCATTCGAAGGGGCATTGCCTGGTACACCGATGGACAATTATTACCAACCAGAGAAAGAAGCATTACGCCAGCAGGTGAATACTTGGATACGCCAGAGTGACACCTTTGATGCCGTTATTGATTTTGATACGGTGTTACGTGACCCTGAGCATCGTACCCGCCTGCTGTCGCGTTTTGACTCAGGTGACCGACTCCATCCCAGCGATGAAGGTAACCGTGCGATGGCTGAATCGGTTGATCTTAAAATCTTATTTCCCGGCAACAATGCCTTATTGAAACCCAGCCACTAACAGGAACACCAAACTATGCTTTTACCCTCTATCGGCTGGGCAATCTGGAATTGCTCAACCACATCGTTAACCGTCCATAATATGTGCGGGTGCGGGTAACGTTACTACCGTGATAATGAACGGAGATCATGCACCATGCGCCTCGGGTACCTACACCACTTAGACAAACCTTCGTAACATACACGGATAAAAAGCATCAGATTGGGTTTTTTGTTGGCTATATTCATTTTTTGAATACCTGAAATGAACAGTTTTGTTTTTTAGAATTATAGCGAATCGCCTAAGCTGACAGCCAGTTCATGATTCATGCGCTGCGGCGCTCAACGGAGAAAATGATGAAAATCCTGATGGTATTAACTTCTCATGACAAGCTGGGTAGTACAGGTCATAAAACTGGCTTTTGGCTGGAGGAATTTGCATCACCTTATTACGTTTTCCTCGATGCCGGAGCGGAGATCACCCTGGCTTCCCCCAAAGGTGGCCAACCGCCGCTTGATCCGAAAAGCAGCCAGCCGGATGCCCAAACTGCGTCCACCCATCGGTTCGCATTGGACAACACTGTGCAGCAAGCACTGGCAAAAACTCTGAGACTACAGGAGGTTAGCGCCGATGATTTTGATGCACTGTTTTACCCCGGTGGCCACGGCCCGCTATGGGATTTGGCGGAAGACCCCTATTCAATAGCCCTAATAGAGCAATTCCAGGCGCAGAGCAAACCGGTCGCTGCGGTGTGCCACGCGCCTGCGGTACTGCGCCATGCCAAGAATACGTCAGGCAAACCGCTGGTGATGGGGAAACAAGTTACGGGTTTTAGTAATAGTGAGGAAGACGCCGTAGAACTGACTCAGACAGTGCCGTTCCTGGTTGAAGAAATGCTCAAGGCCAACGGTGGGCTCTACAGCCGTGGCGAAAACTGGCAAAGCCACATTGCGGTAGATGGTTTGTTGATTACCGGACAAAACCCGGCGTCTTCAGACGCTACTGCTGAAGCCATGCTAAAGCTGTTGTAAATCACGGCAGCCAATATAACACCCTAATAACCTGGATGTTTGTTATGCGATTAACTAAATATGTGATTGCCCTGCTGCTTTGCCTGGGTATGGGTGCCACTGCTTTGGCAGCGGAAACCCATGGACGGATACTGGTACTGCTCTCTGGTGAAAACCAGTTACCGCTTAAAGAGGGAAAAACCTATCCGACCGGGTATTATCTCAATGAATTCGGTGTGCCTGCAGATGGCCTGCAAAAAGCGGGATATGAACTGGTGCTGGTTACGCCAAACGGCCAGGCACCGAGCGTTGACCAGCTTTCGGTTGATCCGCTCTATTTTGGCGGTAACAGTACGGAAATGCTGCGTATTCAATCGGTGGTAGCAAATATGCCAGGGATTAATAAGCCGCACAAACTGGCAGAAGTACTGGCTGGTGATCTCTCTCAATATGCCGGTCTATTGATCCCTGGTGGCCATGCGCCGTTGATTGACCTTGCCAATAACCCACAGGTGGGGGAGTTGCTGAAGCATTTCCACTCTGCAGGCAAGCCTACCGCCGCCATCTGCCATGGTCCGATTACCCTACTGTCAGCACAAGACGATCCGCAGGATTTTGAAGCAGGACTGATCCAAGGCAAAACGTCACAGGCAAAGAACTGGATATATCAGGGATATCGCATGACTATTTTTGCGGATGAAGAGGAACAGGTTTTTGAGGATTCACTGAAGGGGGGGAAGATCCGGTATTACCCAGCCAAAGCCATGGCGACAGCAGGCGGCGAGTTGACACAGGCAAAAGCCTGGACCCCGAATGTAGTTGTTGATCGTGAGTTGATCACCGGTCAAAACCCATTCTCTGACCATGCTCTTACCAAAGCGTTGTTAGCGCAGTTGCAAAACGGGCATTAATCCCTGCTTGCGCTGATCAGGTTGCCGCCAATAAGTATCCCCCGTCACAGCCGGGGGTTTTTCATATGCGCCTCTATCTCCGTTGAGCGCCACAACGCGTGGATCAGCAAACTGGCTATCAGCCTGGATGGCTCGCTATAATTCTAAAAATAAAAAGCGATCATTTCAGGCATTCAAAAAATGAATATAGCCAACAAAGACCTCAACCTGCTGCTGTTCTTTCACGTACTGTATCAGGAGCGTAATGCTTCTCAGGCTGCGATCAGGATGTCACTCAGCCAGCCCGCAATGAGTCATAAGCTTAACAAGTTACGGCATGAATTTGGCGATCCGCTGTTTGTCAGGGCACCGCGAGGCCTGGCCCCCACGCCACGTGCCCATCAGCTTGCGACTCAGGTTCAAAAGCTGGTTGAAGATATCGAGACGTTTTACGATCAATGTGAAGGGCGCGATTTTCTTGCACGGGCTGAGCGGATACATATCTATACAACTGACTACATGGAGCAGATCCTGCTGCCGGGTTTATTACCCATCTTGCGGCAGGAGGCTCCCAATCTGGTGTTGATAACCCATAACACGCGTGGAATGCTACCGCGTGACGAGCTTGAAAAAGGTACCTGTGACCTGGCTATTGCCGGTTTTTACGAGCAGCTTCCAGAGACTTTTCATCAGCAGCGTTTGCTGAGCGAGGATTTTGTCGTGCTGGCAGCGGCAGATCATCCTCTGCTGTTACAGGGGCTGGATCTGAACAGCTATCTGGCTTGCGAGCATGTTCTGACAACCTTGACCGGCGATCTGAACGGGCTGGTTGATCGTGACCTTCAACGTCAGGGACTGGCTCGTAAAGTCGTTGCCGGGTTGTCCAGTTTTCTTGCGCCAAGCCGTTTAATCAGAGGTAGTGACTTGTTACTTACCTGCCTGCGTTCGGTGGGGGAAGAGGCCGTTGCCCGCGATCCTGAATTGCGCCTGTACCCGTTACCTTTGGCACTGCCGCGCATCGACATGATGCAGATCTGGCATGAGCGGACACATAGCGATCGGTTACGCCGCTGGTTGCGTTTAAAAATTTACCAACATGCTCAGGCTCTGGCTGAAAGCCGGATTATGCTTGAAATATCGAGCCATCGAACGACTTAACTGTTATTGATTTTCAGCATGACCACCGCGTCCGTGGCCGGCATGTGGAACCGGTGCCGAGCCGCCATATCGAGCTTCTCAATATTCGCGGCCTGGAAATACTTACACGCCCATTTATCATTCACGGAGTAGCTTTACTGTTGTAAATGCGTTTCCATATAGTGTTCTGGAAGGTCTTCGCGCCAGCAAGCAAACCCCGGTGCTGATGTTATCTGCTCGCGGTTCGGTTGATGAACGTGTCAAGGGTCTGCGTCAGGGTGCAGACGACTATCTGCCTAAACCTTTTTCGCTGATTGAACTGGTTGCCCGTATCCAGGCGTTGTTGCGGCGGCGTCCGAGTGATGGCGTAGATGTCACTCAATTGCACATTAACGATCTGCATCTGGACCTGCTGGCAAGGCGTGTCACAAGAGCCGGTGAACGTCTTGAACTGACCGCAAAAGAGTTCGCCCTGTTAAGCCTGTTAGCCAGACATCAGGGAGAGATCCTGTCAAAAATGATGATTGCAGAGCAGGTCTGGGACATGAATTTTGACAGCGATGCCAATGTGGTTGAGGTCGCGATAAAACGCCTGAGGGCGAAAATTGATGCACCCTACCCGGTCAAACTGCTGCATACGGTACGAGGCATGGGATATGTCCTTGAAACCCGCCCCGAACGCCAGGCTAAATAGAGAGAGTTATCATGATTAAGCGTTCTATCTCTGGACGATTGGCGCTGATGTTTGCCTTGGCCTCCATACTGATCGTTTCAGTTCTGGGTATTGTGCTGCGAAGCTCCCTGCATGATTCATTGCAAAAGCAGATGCATAACGAATTGCAGTTCAGGGAGTCGCTGATGGCACCCTGGATCCTCTCCCGCACCACGCTGGACGGCTGGCAAACGCTGACGACCAAATTTACCGATTTGGCCACGGCTGAGGGGGGCCGCGTACAGTATTGGATCCTCAGTGAGGATCCCCGGCTTCAGGTGGGTGGCCCGCCACCTAGCGGGGTAACCTGGGCTTCGCTGAGCAAAGGATTCAGCAAAGTTCCCGGTGCCACAGAAGAGTCATGCTCGCTGTTTTTATTGATGTCGGAAATTCCTGCCCAAGGGGAGCGCCCCGCTCTGCGCTATGTAGTGGCTATCGACTCCACACCGTATATGGGCACCCTGAATGAATTTACCCGTACACTGATCTTCATCAGCGCAATCGGTGTTTTATTAGTGGCCCAGTTGGGGTTTGTGATTGCCAGAATAGGCATGCGCCCTGTCAACAAACTCAGCGCTCAGGCCCATCACCTCGCACCGGGAAATCACGGGCAGCGTCTGGATACCTCAACGCTGCCGGATGAACTGCAAAAGCTGGCCGTGGCATTCAATGGCGTACTCGAACGGCAGGAAATCGCCTGGCGGCAGCTTGAAAGTTTTAACGCCGATGTGGCCCATGAACTGAGAACCCCGCTGACCAATCTGATGGGGCAAACGCAACTCGGTCTGTCACGGCAACGCGAAACACATGAACTCGAGGAGTTGCTGGAGTCCAATCTGGAAGAACTCGAGAGAATGACCTCTATCGTCAACGACATGCTGTTCCTCTCCCATGCTCAAGCCGGGGAGCATGCAACCCAGTTAACTGACGTGTCTCTTCGTGAAGAGACCTACAAGACCACGGAGTATGTGGAGCCGTCATTCGCTGAAAAAAACCTGTCTATTCATGTCGAGGGGGATCTCACGGCACGCATTGATCGGCGACTTTTCCACCGCTCTCTGGCGAATTTACTGGAAAACAGCGCCCGACATGCTGTTCCTGGTACCAGCGTGAAGGTGACGATCGGCAGAGAGAATAATCTGGCCTCCATCGCGGTCGCCAACATGGGCGATCCCATCACCGATGAGCACCTGAAACGTTTGTTTGAACGTTTTTATCGTGCTGATTCTTCCCGTACACGCAGTGATACACATCATGGACTCGGACTTTCCATCGTCAGGGCGGTGGCGATCATGCATCGTGGTGATGTGTTTGCCAGTAGCCAGAATGGGATCAATACCTTCGGCCTGACGCTCGCCATAAACAGTGAATTCGCTGAAGAAGAGGCACATCACTATGTGAGGTTTGGCATCGCAGAGCAGGTTAAAATTAAAAACGTCTAATAATGGCTTAACTCGCTTTGCTTAAGGGGTAATAAACCACCGCACAACCTGTATTCACTCGATATTCACGTTGTCATAGAGCTTCGCTTATCGCAAAAACCTCCCTTTCCTTTGGTGAAAATAGCTTCAGCACCGATTCTGACAAACTTGTCAGGCAGCGGTCAGCCTGGTGACATGAAGCATTCGGTAAACTCACGTTATCGTCACCGACATAACCCTCCCATCTTTAATCGTGCCGATAACAAAGGAAATGGATGATGAAAAACAAGATTCAGCAGTACCTGCTCTGCACCGCTCTTACCTTTGCCGGTTCAATGGCCACCTTTGCTCACGCGCAGAATGCGGCGAAAAATAAAACAGAAAAACCGTCTCGGGCGCAACAATTGATGGGGGATATCGCCCCCAAGATGGCGCAACTCACTGACGATGTCCTGTATGCCGATATCTGGGAACGGCCACAGCTCTCAAAACGTGATCGGAGCCTGGTGACCGTCAGTGCTCTGGTGGCGATGGATCGTCCTGACCAGTTGCGTTCTCATCTGCGTCTGGCTCGCCAGAACGGTGTCACTGAGGAAGAGTTGGTCGAAACCATCACCCAGCTTGCTTTCTATTCAGGGTGGCCAACGGCAGTAACAGCGATATCCATTGCAAAAGAAGTGTTTAAAGAAGGGAAATAGTTTTTTTCTGCAATGGATTAATGGGTATTTCTCTGGTTAAAGAATTGAATAGATATGAAAATATTCCTTATCACACTGGCGGCGCTTTTACTGCCCGGTACGCAGGCTATTGCCGCAACGCAGGAGGCAGTGACCGTCAACCCTGCGGGCTCACAACCCACGACGTTGGGTGCTCCAGAGTACTTTACCGGCACGGCCAAGGTTGACTCACGGTTTAAAGGCTCTGCCCCGGCCCGAATTTCTGGGGGAACCGTCTCATTTGAAGCCGGAGCACGAACAGCCTGGCACACGCATCCCCTTGGACAGACACTCATCGTCTCTTCCGGCACGGGTTGGGTACAGGAATGGGAGAGATCGGCCCAGCCAATCAAAACCGGCGATGTGGTCTGGATCCCGCCGGGTGTCAAACACTGGCATGGCGCATCCGCAGCAGAGCCGATGGTGCATATTGCTGTTTCAGAATCACAGGACGGTAACACCGTGACGTGGATGGAAAAAGTCACTGACGACCAATACCCACAATAATGAAATACAGCTTTTGCATTTTCGCTGAAACAGGGCTGCACTGAGATATTAATGGACGGCAGACGAGTGAAATACACTGAGCTCAAAAATATTATTGATATCAGATGCAAAAAGCCTATCCGTTAATTAGCCCTGCTTATTAACTCATTCGTTTTACCAGCATAGTCATTTGTGAAAATCTCTCTATGATTCAGTTATCCGCGATGACATGAGGAAAATATCTTGAAAACCTTACTGAAAACACTCACCGCCTGTATGTTGGTTGGCGGATTGGTTTCTCAATCTGCCTTTGCTGCCCCCATCCCCCCCTTGGTTATCCAGTCTCAGGGAAGTTTTGCCGCAGGTGGCGCTGTCGTTACGACACCAGGGCAGTTTGATGCGAAAAAACCGCTGGATCCGACAGGCCAGACCTATCATGGCGATCACGCCTCTGTGTTTTATCAGATCCCACAGAACCCACACAAATATCCCATTGTGATGCTGCACGGTGCTGGACAGTCCGCCAGAACATGGGAAAGCACACCGGACGGCCGCGAGGGTTTTCAGAACATCTTCTTGCGCCGTGGTTTCTCGACCTATCTGGTTGATCAACCACGTCGGGGGAACGCCGGTCGCAGTATGGTGGAGGGAACCGTCAAACCGGTTGCCGATGAGCAACTATGGTTTAATCAGTTCCGTCTGGGTGTCTGGCCTGATTTCTTCGAGGGCGTACAGTTCTCCCACGATAAAGAGACATTAAACCAGTACTACCGTCAGATGACCCCCAACACCGGCCCCTTTGATATCAATGTGATTGCGGATGCCATGTCAGCCGTCGTGGATAAATCCGGCCCGGCCATTCTGTTTACCCACTCTCAGGGGGGTGGCCCCGGCTGGTTTACGGCGATGAAGAATGCCAACGTAAAAGGGATAGTCGCGTTTGAACCTGGCAGCAGCTTTGTCTTTCCACAAGGCGAAGTCCCGCCGCCAACCAAGAACGCCTTTGATACCGTAAAAGGGGAATCGGTGCCCCTGGATCAGTTTATGGCACTGACTAAAATTCCTGTGCTGATTATCTACGGCGACAATATCCCGGATAAACCGACGGCCTTGCCTGCACAAGATAGCTGGCGCGCCCGGTTGGCTGTTGCGCGTCAATGGCGGGATGTAGTGAATAAACATGGCGGAGACGTGGCGGTTATCCATCTGCCGGAAATCGGCATTAAAGGAAATACTCATTTCCCCTTCTCTGATTTGAATAACGTTGAAATCGCCGATCTGGTTTCAAAATTCCTGAAAGATAAAAATCTTCAGTGATAAATAAATCGTGGAGTCGTTGGTGACTCCACTATTGCTTATAGCGGAGCGCATTCAACAGCAACGTAAACGCAGGGGAAGTATGCTGCCGATTAGGATAGTAAAGGTGGTAACCCGCAATAAACGGACACCAATCTTGCAGAACGGTGATTAACCGTCCGGCTGCAATATGCTCGCTAACAATATCCTCGGGTATGTAGGCAAGACCGATACCGCACAGTGCGGCATTGAGCCGTAAGGCTATATTATTAAAAACTAACTGCCCATCCACCCGAACTTTAATTTCCCTTCCCTCTTTTTCAAATTCCCAGGGGAAGATGCCACCATAGGTCGGTAACCGAATACTAATACAATTATGTTGAGTCAGTTCCTGAGGATGCTGCGGCACTGGATGGGTAGAAAAGTAATCCGGTGAGCCGACGACAACCATGCGAATATCCGGGCTGATGCGTACCGCGATCATATCCTTGGCTATCTGCTCTCCTAGCCGGACACCGGCGTCATAGCGCTCCGACACAATATCTGACAGCCCGTAATCGACCATCAGTTCGACACGAATATCAGGGTATTCCGCCAGAAACGCTGACAGCGCAGGCTGAACGATATACACCGCTGGGTGTTCCCCCGCAGTTATGCGAAGAGTGCCTGCCGGGCGTTCCTTCTGTGCTTTTAGCCGCGCGATTTCGGTTTCAATTTCCTCAAGTCGCGGCGAAAGCAGATTAAGAATTTGTTCTCCAACTTCTGTGGGAGAAACGCTACGCGTTGTGCGAGTAAGTAACCGCAAGCCCAGTTTATCTTCAAGCACCCTGATAGTCTGACTCAGGGCTGACTGAGAGACACCCAGCTTCGCTGCTGCCCGGGTGAAGCTACGCTCTTTGGCGACTAGTGCGAACGTGGCCAGATCATTGTAGTTTTCCATTCTATTTATTAGTCCAACTAATAAAGGCATGCAGATTATAACATCTAATCTTATTACAGCGCGTGCGCTATCCTTCTTGGAACAAATACATAAGTACAGGACAAGACCATGAACACGGTAACATTGAATAACGGTATTCAAATGCCGTTGCTGGGATTTGGTGTTTTTCAGATGACAGACCCCGCCGAATGCGAGCGGGCTGTTATTGATGCCATAGAGACCGGATATCGTCTAATAGATACTGCCGCCTCTTACCAGAATGAAACACAGGTGGGTAATGCCCTGAAGCAAAGCGGCATTGCACGCAATGAACTCTTTGTCACCACCAAACTCTGGTTGCAAGACACCAACTATGCAGGTGCAAAAGCACAATTTGAGCGATCACTGAATCGTCTACAGCTTGATTACGTTGATTTGTATCTGATTCACCAGCCCTACGGTGACGTCCATGGCGCGTGGCGTGCAATGGAAGAGTTGCTTGCTGCCGACAAAATCCGCGCGATTGGCGTCAGTAATTTTCATCCCGACCGCCTCGCGGATCTGATGGCGTTTAACACCATTCCCCCCGCAGTCAATCAGATCGAGGTTAATCCGTTTAACCAACAACTTCATGCCGTACCGTGGATGAAAAGTCGGGCTATCCAGCCTGAGGCTTGGGCACCTTTTGCTGAAGGCCGCAATGGTCTGTTTCAGAATCAAATTTTGACAGAGATTGGCAAGAAATACGCCAAGAGTGTCGGCCAGGTCGTCCTGCGCTGGATCTATCAACGTGGCATCGTTTCACTGGCTAAATCCGTTCGCAAGGAACGCATGATTGAAAATTTCAACATCCTGGATTTTGAACTCAGTGCGATGGAGATGACACAGATAGCTGCAATGGATTCGGCCACCAGTGCCTTCTTCTCTCATCGCGATCCGGCAATGGTTGAGTGGCTGGCCAACCGTAAACTGGATGTTTAAGCATCCACACACTCATAGTAGTTCTAAAGTGAATAGTCTCTCCATTATGTAGAAACACTGGGCTCTCACTGTAATGTCACCATTAAAATGAGATATCCATCACAATTATTACATGCAAATATTTTAGGGGCTTTATTGGGGGATTAGTCATCAAGAACCATCAATTTAAAATAATAAAATCAAGTAATTAAAGCAAAGTTCTAGCCCAATCAGAGGAGCCAAATTTGTGTTTTCATGCCTCTTCACGAATCTTTATACGATTTAGATTCAACGAGTTAGTGTGAAAAGTCTTCCCGCTGCATTTTCATTTCCCCCTCCGCATCGGGCAAGATTGGTGGTCTGATTTGGGGTCATTTCAGTTCGATTATGGAGTGACCACCCAATGTCTGTGAACGACACTAAAATCCGCAGTCTCAAGCCTTCTGAAAAACCTGTCAAAGTTTCCGATTCACACGGTTTGTACCTTTTGGTCAATCCAGGTGGTTCACGTCTCTGGTATCTTAAATATCAAACCGAATCAGGACCATTGGCCACGGATGCCATGGCCTGTAGTGCCCTGATGGAATCTGGTCTGTGGTCACAGGATGCGGTTGAACGCCAGATGAGTCATCAGGAACGCAACAGCCTGCGGGCGGCTTACCCCCATAAAGCAGAATATCTCAATGCCCGTAAAGCGATGATGCAGTGGTGGTCGGATTATCTGGATATGAACCGAGAAGGATATGTTGCATCATACGTTTATGCGCAACATAAAACGGCTGGAACAGCCTGATCGATAACGCTTTGATAACAGCAGACCCTGATAGATGAGGCTGTAGCCCCCCATGAATTATTTAGCGAATTTCTCAGCTTCTTCGTGAGTCGTGATGAAGCTTTCGCCAAAACCAATCGCAATCAAAACGCCCACGATATAGCCTGCTAGCTTACTGTTTAGAATTTTCTTGAGCATCAATCCCCCAATTCAGAGAAGTCATTATCCTATACCCTTTTAAAATATTGGAGAAGACCCACAATAGTGCAGCCCTATAATTTGAATTATCTTGCAAAAATACACGCACTTTCAGCGATAATGAGTAAATGACATGGTCAAAAGGAAAATTGCCCCATGAATACCGGATTTATCCTGCTCTGCATTTACGGAATTGGGGCTATTGTCTCTACCCTCATCATCTTTCCACTAACACGTGATCAGAGCTTAGCAGTAAGGTGCTTATCATCATCTCTTATCGGATTAACGTGGCCCTTGAGCCTGCCAGTTGCCTTACTGCTTTCGATATTCTGATTAATAATACAGATGGATAAATAATCAGGCCGAATCACTAAGTGCCTGATCCAATGCCGAGAATATATTTAATTTACCCCTCGTTCAGTTGATAGAGCATCCCACTAGTTTGATTCCGGCCATTTTTCTTTGCCTGATACAATTGCAGGTCAGTTTGACGCAGAAGTGCAGTTGACATACCGATGCTTTGATTTTCTTTGCAGCAGACCCCAAGGCTAATGCTAACAAAGGGGTAAACTGTGGAACCAGAATGTGGAATTTTTTGCTCAAGAATTTGCAGCCTGATAGTTTCTGCCATATCCATTGCTCCGGCTAACTCGGTGTCGGGGAGCAGACAAACAAATTCTTCGCCACCATAGCGGGCCACCAAATCCGCAGGGCGTCGGAGAGCTTCCCGGATAACTTTTGCAATACTCCGCAAACAATCGTCCCCTGCCTGATGCCCATATAAATCATTATATTTTTTGAAAAAATCAACATCAATCATGATCATGCTAAGTGGAGTCTGGTTACGATTTGAGAGTTTCCACTCCAATTCTAACTGTTTATCAAAATAACGCCGGTTATGTACTTCGGTTAATCCATCTAAATAAACTAGTTGGCGTAATAAGTCGGATTGAGCTTTAAGCAATAAGTGTGTTTTCACTCTAGCCCGAACGGTGTTCCTGTTAATAGGTTTACTGATAAAATCTACGGCACCTTCGCTAAAGCAGCGAGTTTCGGTCTCTTCATCAATATGCGCAGTGACAAAGATAACAGGAATATCCTGAGTGTCTGGCGATGCCTTGAGTCTGGCACAAACCTCAAAACCATTCATACCGGGCATTTCAATATCCAGTAGAATCAAGTCTGGATGTTGACTAATACAGACGTCGAGTGCCTGTTTACCACTGGTGGCCATACACACATGATAATCGGAAGAGAATGCTTGATAGAGCATCTGAATATTTATCGGATGATCATCAACAATAAGGATCTTGGGCTTCCCCGTGCCGGGTAGATCCAAGGTCAAATCTTGCGAAAAAGAATGGATTATAGTCATATCTTCTTATCTCTCTGAGTAGGAAGATTAACCATCAAGGCTTGGCATAACTTGATAGCGTTGGCAAAATCTAGTTGGTTTACTGCATCATTTAGGGGAGATAATTGTCCATTAAGTTGCTTAGCAAAAGTCATCATCAATTTATTCATCAACTCTAACGCAGCCATATCTGAGTTTTGTAATAACAGCATCAAACGATTCAGTTCCAACTCGATAGGTTTTATATCAACTGCCTCTTCCACGACATTATTAGTGTTATCTTTCGATAGCATTGGGATTAGTGTCACTATCCCAGATTGTATAACGGAGACTTTATTTCGCATCTCGCTCAGTAATTGATTAATCGTATCTGCCGTAGGTATCGCGCCCTGGCTAAATAACTTCTCCCCCTGCCCCGCACTCAAAGAAAGACCCGTGGCCCCCAGCTGTGCGGCAAGCCCTTTGATGGTATGTAGCAGACGAGATGCCGACAGATGGTCACCTTCAGTCAATAATGTCTCCAACTGGGTAGGGAAATTAGCCAAATCCTCACTAAGCAGCGATAACATTTTTTGGTACAGCGTAATATCGCCACCTAATCGATTAAGGGCGGTATCAACGTCAATTCCTGCCGTTGCCGCGACATTTTTCAATTCAGCAGATAACAAAACAGGCGTTATATGGCTAACCGTAGCGGCAACATCAGTTTGCCCACTGTATTTCCGTATGACGTGTATTAGATTATTCAAGTCAAAGGGTTTACCAATATGGTCATTCATTCCAGCAGCAAGGCAGGCATCACGATCAGAGGCCATCGCATTAGCTGTCATGGCTATAATCGGTAAGTTTTTTAACCCAAGACTTTTTCGAATATATTTCGTCGCATTGTAGCCATCCATGACCGGCATTTGTAAATCCATCAATATCAGATCAAATGAAGACGGATGATGTTCTAATATCTCAATTGCCTCTTTGCCATGATTGGCAATACTGACCTCTGCTCCCTCATCCTCAAGTAACTCACGGGCTATTTGCTGGTTATTCAAGTTATCTTCAACAATTAATAGCCTTATACCAGACAGTCGGTGTAAAGATTCGGTTATTGCCGGTTTCGCAACATCAGGTTGTTTGCGTTCGCTTAATGCATCAATCACTGAATCCAACAACATCGATGCGGTGATCGGCTTAACCAAATAACCATCCAGTAATGCCTGCTCTTCTTCGCTGCGCTGTAATAACATTTCGCGATCATGGGCGGTTATCATGACAATCATAGGGCCGTTATCTACTGGCATCAGTTCACGCACACATTTACTGGTCTGCCAACCATCTAACCCCGGCATTTGCCAGTCAATAAAGAGCGCCCCGTAGGTAATACCACTATCATGCTGCTGTCGCATCAATTGCAATGCATCATTGCCACTGGTTGCGACATCAACGGTCCATTTTAGTGATTCCCCCATCCGTTTGATCAGGTCACAGGCGGTCGGATTATCATCAACAACCAAGACTCGTAAATTATTCAATGCCTGTGCTCTGTTTACCAAAGTGTTTGGTGTTTCATTATTAATAACCAGATTGGTAGAAGAAGGTAGCGACAGCGTTATGGTGAAATGAAATAGGCTCCCTTTACCCGGTTCACTTTCTAAGGTGAGTGTCCCGCCCATCAGTGCAACAAAGCGCTGGCTTATCACTAGCCCTAAGCCCGTGCCACCAAACCGGCGCGTTGTCGAGGCTTCTGCTTGTGTAAAACCACTAAAAATACTTTCTTGATTTTCTGGTGCAATGCCAATTCCGGTATCGCGCACCCCAAAATGCAACGTAACGTGATGGCTATCCTGTGTGATAACTTTGATGAAAAGCACCACCTCACCAAATTCGGTGAACTTCAGCGCATTGCCCCCCAGATTGGTTAATATCTGCTGGAGTCGCATGCTATCGCCTTCAACAAACTGGGGTAGTGAAGGGTCAATATCAAATAAGACCTCAACCTTTTTAACCTTCAGATTGCTCGATAAGATAACCGCCAAATCACGCAACATCACATGAATATCAAACGGGATACATTCCAGTTCCATTTTACCGGATTCGATTTTGGAGAAGTCCAGGATATCGTTCAGCAAGCGCAGCAAGGTACGCGTGGCGGCTTCACTTTTAACCGCATAATCAGCTTGTTTCCTATCAAGACCCGTTCTACGCAGCAATGTCAGCATGCCAAGGATGGCATTCATCGGGGTCCGTAGCTCATGACTCATATTGGCCAAAAATGCAGATTTGGCCTTATTGGCTTCTTCAGCAGCTTCTCTGGCTGTTTTCAGGATATTCTCGGCCTCGCGTTGTTGAGTAATATCCCGATTAATCCCCATCATCAACATTGCTTTGCCACTTTCATCCCGTTCAACCGTTCCAGTTGATTGAATAAAGTGGACTTCATTTCTCACCACAATACGGAAAACCTGGCGATAGACACTTTCATTTTCTAACGCCGCTTTTATTGCACTTTTAACGTCGGGAATATCCTCTGGATACAAAAGGCTATACCAATACGTCAACGAGATATTGGCATTGTGTAACTCTTCAGGGATCCCATAGATATTATTCATCCGCTCATCGAAAGAAAGCGTGCCGTCTGGAATGTTCCAGGTCCAAATACCTAACTCAGCAACATCCGCCGCTCTGACTAATTGATTTCGAGCAATAATCAGATTGGCTTGCTGATTTTTATTGGCTGTAATATCAACTTGAATGGAAATATATCGCTCAATCTGGCCAGTACTATTGTTAAACGGAGCAATCGTGGTATCGACCCAATATAAAGAGCCATCTTTAGCTTTATTACAGATTTCTCCACGCCACGAGATCCCATTAGCAATGTCATGCCACATCGATTGCCAAAAATCAGTCGAATGTGTATGAGAATCAACTAAGCGGTAAGTCTGCCCTATAAGTTCTTCGCGACTGTAACCACTGATAGTACAAAATGCGTCATTAACATCCGTGATTATCCCATCCCGGTCTGCGGTAGAGATAATACCGTGTAAATTAAGGGTGCTGAGTAAGGCATTATTTTCACGTAAGGCCGCTTCAAGACGTTGATAAGTCGCTTTACGTTCACTGATATCCGACTCAATAGCCATAAAGCCGATAAGTTCACTCTTATCGTTATAACGCGGTTGAATCTCCAGCTCAATCCAATATTCTTGCCCCGATTTAGCGCGATTGACTATTTCACCTTTAAATGGCTCTCCGGCATCTAACGCAATTTTCATCTCACTTGCTACGCCTTGGTCTGTATTACTGCATTGCAGTAATTTCCCCGGCGACTTGCCGAAAGCCTCGGCTAGACTGTATCCGGTAATACGTTCAAAACCCTCGTTAACCCAGACAACTTTACGGTTTACATCGGTAATAACGACGGCGTTAGAGGTATTCTTGGCCACTAAAGCCAGACGTTCAAGATCTGCAGTCATATTCCGCGCCAGCATTTCTGCCCGATTACGCCCACTGATTTGCTGGCGAATAAGTAAAGCCAATGCCGAACTGAGCAAAAGGCCAAAAGCAAATAACAACCAAGGGACATAACGCTCTATTTGTGCTTCAAACACCGGGGTACTGCTGATTCGCAGTGTCATTTCTCGGCCTGGTAGTGGCAAGATGCTGGTACTGTAAAATATTCTGGCGGCTATTGCTCCATCATGACCCTCTTCATCGGGTATGAAATCGGCGTATTTGCTACCATCGGCATCGAAGATCATCGTTTTATTAGATAAATCATTGAGACTGTCAAACAACTCAACATCCACTCGCCCGTCCATAAACTCAGGAATATCACTTAATAGTTCTGCAATTGCGATGGGTGAATAGAGAATACCCACTAATGACGCTTGCCTTTCAGCTGGGGTGGTAGGATTTGAGCCATAGCTATAAACCGGAATAAAAAGCAGTACCCCGGGGACTTTAAAGTTAGACTGAACCAGATGAATAGATCCAGAGAAGGTAGGTTTACCACTGTTTATTGCTGAGAGTACGGCGGCGCGTCGTACCGGCTCAGAGCCAACATCGAATCCTTCCGCACCTTGGTTCCCTTCAGATGGCTCTATATATTTAATAATATACAAATCGTCATGTTGTCTATCC
>NZ_JAZGQA010000449.1:0-752 GCF_048593855.1 Yersinia sp. 2542 StPb PI | reverse complement strand
ATAGGATATAACATTATGTCTAATGCTATCGTATTGAAAAAAATCAGTGAATCACGCCGTGACGCATTGGTGAACTATGCCCTGGCCAAAAAAACATTTGGCAAAGAAATTAAAACTGCTGACGAATTGTATCAACACCTGCTGCTGGATACCAAAATTGGCAGCGAGGTAAAAACCTCAAAAGTTGCCGAAGCTATCAGCAGCCTGCAACTCTATATTGAACGCTGTATTGACGGGGCCGAACCTGACGCGGCCGCCGATAAAGTTGCCAGGCATTTCAGCACAGATAACTTCCTGCATAACTGGAGTATTTATAATAAACGTTACTCTCGTTGGGCGGGTAAAGAAAAGCTGAAATACTATGCTGCCGATTATATTGATCCGACTTTACGTTATAATAAAACAGAACTGTTTACCGAGTTCGAACAAAGTATTAACCAGGCTAAATTGACTGAGAATTCAGTGACGAAAGCGATGCAAAAATATCTGATTAGCTATGAAAAACTAGCACGATTGGATACCATCAGCCACCTGGTCACACCTAAAAAAGACACACACTTCTTTATTGGACGCACTAAAGAAAAACCCTATCAGTATTTTTGGCGCAGTTGTGCAGAAGATAGCACTGTAAATAAAAATCAATTCATTTGGTCAGAATGGAAGGCAGTTAATAGTAATATCGATGGTTCACAGAAAGATCATATTACCGTTTTTTGGCAAAGAAATAGATTGCATCTCTCATGGGCATCGAG
>NZ_JAZGQA010000448.1:0-757 GCF_048593855.1 Yersinia sp. 2542 StPb PI | reverse complement strand
ATGCGACCATTCAGATTACTTATAAAAAGGCTATTGAAAACATATAAATTTCCGCAGAAAAAATAGATTAGGCTATCTTTCTGAACGTCCAGACAATGTCTTCCTGTTACATCAACAAAACCAACCTGCTGCAAAAAATTTCAAGAGAAATAAATAGATTTTATAATAAGCATATTGGTATCCAGTAAAAATATGCGAGAAAGGATAAAATATCGGGAACGTAGGTATACCGTATACAAGTAATACAACTGTGTCTCTCAAAAGACGGTATTGACCACAAAAATCTGAAATTGACTAAAGCCTATACTCGAATATTGGTGTTCGACGTGGCACCCACAACTGGGTACAGCATCTCGATGCGCTGGCAATGTTACTATACTGATAATGCCAAGCCATCCAAATCTCCAATACCTTTTCAAAAAAAGTAAGTTGCTATTTAAATCGGGAATTTTTTCCATTTATTATATAGTTCAACTAAGCTAGTCGTTTGATACTTCTTAAGTATATTAATTTTATGAGAGCTTATTGTTTACGCACTAATACTCAACAAATCCGAAATATCTTTAGTGGCCATACCAAACATTAGTAGTGGTAATATTTGATTTTCCCGCACAGTTAATTCTGATAATTTATTTTCACGGGACGAAAAAATATAGGACTCTTTAATTAACGAAGTTACAAGGCGATAGAAACACTGGTATATAGTTGACTCTATCTCCATTACTGTTGCTGTTTTACAAATATGCATTAAATTCAT
>NZ_JAZGQA010000447.1:0-769 GCF_048593855.1 Yersinia sp. 2542 StPb PI | reverse complement strand
CAATGAATAGTATAATATATGACATAAGGATGAAAGTTATAGAGGGCTATTCATTTTCAGATTCACTTTCAAATTTTTCAAATGTTTTTAATCCATTATATAGGTCAATGATCACTGCTGGTGAACTGTCGGGGCATTTAGGTATGGTGTTGTCCCGACTTGCGGACCATATAGAACAAACGCAGAAAGTGAAAAGAAAAATTGGGCAAACACTTATATATCCGATTATTCTAATTTTAATGTCTCTCGGTGTAATCATTATCCTCTTATCGGTAGTTGTCCCGAATATAGTAGAGCAGTTTTCCTTAGAGAGTAATGCATTGCCTTTTTCGACACAAGTTCTCATGACAGTTAGCAACGGGATAAAGAATAATATATTGACTATTTTAATGTTGATCTCTGCTGCATTAATTGTAATTAATAGAATTTTGAAAATAAAGAAAATGAATGAACTCTTTGAATATTATTACTTGAAGATACCTCTGGTTGGAGAGATGATCATTAGGTTAAACATATCCCGTTATTTAAGAACATTAACTATTTTAAATGGCAATAACGTTGATTTAATCCAGGCAATAAAAATAAGTAACTCGGCATTGACGAATGAGTATATTAAATCACAGTTAAAAAGTACCGCTAAGTTAATTAACGAAGGCAGTAGTCTATCGTCTTCTTTAACTATTAGTCGAGTATTCTCACCTATGATAATACATATGATTGCATCAGGTGAACGAACTGGGACATTGGATGTTATGTTGGAAAAAGTGAC
>NZ_JAZGQA010000446.1:0-775 GCF_048593855.1 Yersinia sp. 2542 StPb PI | reverse complement strand
CTTACAGTTTTACTGAAACGATTAATATTCGTCAGGTATATTTCCAATATTATTATCCCGATATGTTGATTCTGTTATAATGCCTACAAATCTAATCTGGCTATTCGTTGGACTAAACTCACACTTAGCTCACTGGTTTTAAAGCTTTTTTTCTATGACGTCTTTCAGCGCTCGGCATTCCAGACTCAGATCGGCAAACCTCTGCTTCAGACGACGATTCTCGCCCTCAAGATCTTTGATCTTTTTGATATCAGTGGTTTCCATACCGCCTACTTTACCTTCCTGTTGTAATAGCTGGCTCAAGAGATAGCGGCCTTATGACACTCGATCCGGCCATCTTCGACAGATTTTAGAACGGCGATGATTTGGTGCTTAGTGAATCGGATCTTGCGCATCGTGATCTTCTCAGGGACATAATCTGTATATCGGAAGATCTCTAAAAGTGAGTGGGTCGCTTTGATGGGGTACCTATGTAACAGCTTGAGGCAAGGGCTCAATTAGCCTTGCTGGTTTGACACGAGAGGAAGCTCTGTGGTAACCATAACACGTAACAAAGCCCACTTAATTTAACAAGTGAGCTAATTGATTGCTAACTATTTTTACAATCCATGTGACGAAATTACGAAGTATCGTATTCCTGTCTAATCACCTGCTTGTTAAGACTGATGTTCAGCCGCAGTAACAAACAAGCTTAAATAGTGGTGCCCGGACTCGGAATCGAACCAAGGACACGGGGATTTTCAATCCCCTGCTCTACCGACTGAGCTATCCGGGC
>NZ_JAZGQA010000445.1:0-803 GCF_048593855.1 Yersinia sp. 2542 StPb PI | reverse complement strand
CAGTTTTACTGTTATTATTAATGAAGAATTTAACATCCGTTTTATCCGCATCGAATAAATAGGTGATCAATGGATAGTAATCGACTGCCTGTTCGCCAATAGATTCCATAAATTGAACTTCGAAATAACCACCATAAAATGTCGATAACATTGATAATGTATCGCTTTCATCGCTCAATTTGAATATAGCGCTATTATTACTGCTTTCATGAATAAAAAAAAGCTCACGATCCATTATCTTAAATATACCACCATCGACTATTCCTACAGAATAATTATTTTTACTATCCAAATGAAAACTGACCAAGGTTTGTTTTGAACCTATTCGTTCGTCACCCCAATAGTCACCGAAAGTGTATTGTATCGGGATGATCATCTTATCTTTTACAACACAATATTGGTCGCAAATAAAATATTCTTGCTGAGAAACCTGAATGCTACTAATATCATAATCCATACCTATTTTTTGCAAGTCAAAAGCTGAATAATCATCAGTCAGAATAAAGTAATCGCCGCTAAAATTATCATTTTTATAAACTGTCACTTGGGTATTTTGTGGTAGTTTGATCGAACTAATTTGATCATTAAGTGGGTTTAAAATATGTGATTGTTTCCTACGGCGATCTGTATTATTGAAAAGATCAATGTATTCGCTACCAGATAGGCAAATTGATTCACCTAAAAAGTTATCTTTCTCATAGAAACAGGCAGCACTTCTAACTCTAAAGGAACTAATTTCATTATTTAAATCAGCCCAACTGCGGGAGGAGAGTAAATCGACATCATCTCTAAATGTTAATGCC
>NZ_JAZGQA010000444.1:0-811 GCF_048593855.1 Yersinia sp. 2542 StPb PI | reverse complement strand
GGCCGCCAGGCAAATTCTGTCTAAACTAAACCCGCTATATGTTTCCACACAGCCAGCCAGCCCAATCTCGGAACTTCGCTGAAAATATCAATCTTTCAAATCTAAAACACCTTTGGTGTTGTAAGGTTAAGCCTCACGGATCATTAGTACTGGTTAGCTCAATGCATCGCTGCACTTACACACCCAGCCTATCAACGTCATAGTCTTTAACGTTCCTTCAGGGGGCTTAAAGCCCCAGGGAAGACTCATCTCGAGGCAAGTTTCCCGCTTAGATGCTTTCAGCGGTTATCTCTTCCGAATTTAGCTACCGGGCAATGCCATTGGCATGACAACCCGAACACCAGTGATTCGTCCACTCCGGTCCTCTCGTACTAGGAGCAGCCCCTCTCAATCTTCCAACGCCCACGGCAGATAGGGACCGAACTGTCTCACGACGTTCTAAACCCAGCTCGCGTACCACTTTAAATGGCGAACAGCCATACCCTTGGGACCTACTTCAGCCCCAGGATGTGATGAGCCGACATCGAGGTGCCAAACACCGCCGTCGATATGAACTCTTGGGCGGTATCAGCCTGTTATCCCCGGAGTACCTTTTATCCGTTGAGCGATGGCCCTTCCATTCAGAACCACCGGATCACTAAGACCTACTTTCGTACCTGCTCGAGCCGTCACTCTCGCAGTCAAGCTAGCTTATGCCTTTGCACTAACCTCACGATGTCCGACCGTGATTAGCTAACCTTCGTGCTCCTCCGTTACTCTTTGGGAGGAGACCGCCCCAGTCAAACTACCCACCAGACACTGTCCTCACCCC
>NZ_JAZGQA010000443.1:0-812 GCF_048593855.1 Yersinia sp. 2542 StPb PI | reverse complement strand
CTATCAATTTTTACCGTGCCGCTGCCACGTTTAACCAATGTACCGCTACCGCTGATCGCGTTGGATAAATTCCAGACTGACGCCGTATCCAAGATTAGCTCACCGTTATTTGCAACACTGCTGCTCCCCAGATTGCCTGCATTATTGGCAGTCAACACCGTCCCTGCGTCAGTGGTAAATAAGCCCGAATAGCCACTATTGTCTGCGGCCAGTTGGACATTGGCACTGTTGGAAAGTTGGACGTTGCCGCTACCCGCCAACGCGTTCAGCAGCACCCCGCTGGTATTATCCAGATTAAGCAGGCCGTTATTGTTAATCGCTCCCGAGCCTAGCCCTTGGACCTGATACAGATGTGCTGTCGCGCCACTGGCAATGTCAGTGCTGCCAGTAAAGCCACTATTAGCTTGAGTGATACTCAGTAAACCGCCGGCCAGATCCAGCTCACCAACGCCCGTCAATACGCCATCAACCTGCCCGCCATTAGTGACGGTTAACTTGCCGCTATTGAAGTCCAATGTACTGCCGGTTTCAGTGGCTAACTGACCCACCGTCTGCTGAGTCCCGTTGAGATCAACATTCGTCGCCGTGCTCATCGCCAACAGAGAAGTTTGCCCCAGTACTGAATCCGCAGCCAGACGGACATTGCCTGCACGCACCCATGTCGCGCCGGTATAGCTGTTGGTCGAATTCGATAACGATGCAATGCTGCCGTCATTAGCGGAAACAAAGGCCAGGTCGCCACTGCCCGTCACCTGAGCGGAGAGATCATTAGCCTGCGTACCATTGTTTGCCAAGGTTGCCGTTAATATCAG
>NZ_JAZGQA010000442.1:0-819 GCF_048593855.1 Yersinia sp. 2542 StPb PI | reverse complement strand
CTGAGAGATTAGTCGGGCTTTAGTACCTTGTTGGGTCTGTAGCTCAGGTGGTTAGAGCGCACCCCTGATAAGGGTGAGGTCGGTGGTTCAAGTCCACTCAGACCCACCAACTCATCCTCATAGTGCGTTACAGACACACTCGTTTATACCCATAAACGTTGCGTGACTGCGTCTTGTCTGAGAATGAGTTATGCCGATAAGGTATTTTGCTTTTTATATGGGGCTATAGCTCAGCTGGGAGAGCGCCTGCCTTGCACGCAGGAGGTCAGCGGTTCGATCCCGCTTAGCTCCACCATATAAAAAAACTATTTCAAAACGTACTGCGGTCGTAAGGCACAGTGTGTTGTGAAATATTGCTCTTTAACAATCTGGAACAAGCTGAAAATTGAAACATTACAGCTGAAATTTATCTCTCCGTAGAGGTACTGAGATAAAAAGTAACCTGTAATAGAGTCTCTCAAATAATTGCAATGCCAATGTGCATTCTGATGAAGAGAGTCGCGTGAGCTAAGTGAAGGCAAGGCGTACGGCACGGAGGAAGCGGAGTGAACTTAACGTTCATGAGCATTCCGAGTACCGCACAACGCTGTATTCACGACGCGCAACCGACTTGAACATAAGAAACACCTTTGGGTTGTGAGGTTAAGCGACTAAGCGTACACGGTGGATGCCTAGGCAGTCAGAGGCGATGAAGGGCGTGCTAATCTGCGAAAAGCGTCGGTAAGCTGATATGAAGCGTTACAACCGACGATACCCGAATGGGGAAACCCAGTGCAATTCGTTGCACTATTGCATGGTGAATACATAGCCATGCAAGGC
>NZ_JAZGQA010000441.1:0-821 GCF_048593855.1 Yersinia sp. 2542 StPb PI | reverse complement strand
ACCCTGAATAACACCAACAGTGTGGACAATGCCGTCACGGTGGATATCACGGATGCTACCTTGAATCTGGCTGATATTACGCTGTTTGACCATGCACTGACCGGCACTGGCACACTGAATGTGGCGAAGAATGATGCCAGCACGGCATTTGATTTCGGCTCTTCAGTGGGCGGCGCATTCAGCGGCATCGTGAATTTGCAAAATACCATTTTCAATATCGATGGTTTGAATACAACAGCCTTGACGAATTCCACACTGAAATTATCCAGCGGCAGTCTGGCCTCCGTGGCAGACGGTGTACAGAATATCGGTGGGCTGACGCTCAATGGCGGTACGTTGCTGTTTAATAATCTGGTGGATAACTCTGGTATTATCAGTTCTTTAGGGACTATTGCGACCAATAGTATCGATACCACCGGTGGCGGTGAGGTTCGGGTTAATTTACCGGCGAATGTCACACCAGATCTTGGCGGTTTGTCGGTGATGCAACTGGATGAAGGGGAGATCATTGTGACCTTGGCCTCCGGCGCGGCGACCGGAACCGGGCATGAGCTGACGTTATCTGATGCACTTGGTGACCCGTTAAGTGCGACCGTTTATCAGTCTATTTCTAACCCTGGTGCACTCTCACCGGCGGCACTGGGTTCGTTTAATTACGGCATGACCACCGGGACCGGTTTTGATGGGTTGTACGTCAATTATGGGCTGAAGGCGTTGGAATTGCAGAGCACAGGTAATGACGCACTGATATTAACGGCAACCTTGGCAAACAATGGTACGCAGGCTAATGATCTCTCCGCTCAGGTGACGGGCAGTGGCGA
>NZ_JAZGQA010000440.1:0-825 GCF_048593855.1 Yersinia sp. 2542 StPb PI | reverse complement strand
CTTTTGGATAATTTTTCATCAGATATTTCTCGTTTTACATTACCGCTAATAAATCAGCTTTATATTACTGGATTCACAAATACCAAACTAGTTGATCTTGCTAAAAAAAACATCATTGAAATAAAAAAAATCAGTAGTAAATGCGCTGAGATTATTACGAAAATAACCAATAAAACTGTTTCGCCATATTCACAGTTAACTTTACCTCAAGAAATAAAAGATCTCGAAACGTTCTCCACACTTGACGAATTGCTTACAATTGGTTCATTTAATAAAACATCGCTTGCCGATTGGCGATATGGCGGAGGAAAAATCAGTACTGACGATAGTTATATTAACTCCCTCTTAGAACTTCAAGTATCAGTCTGGTTATGCACATCTCAAGATAAAAAGTCCATTATGGATTTAACCCAACAAGCTGAAGAATTCCTGTCGTTGGACATAAATCGGTATAAAGAATTAAATCCTTCTAACTTAATATTTTTATGCGAAAGATTTATGGCTCTAAATCTTTCTTTAATAGCAGTAAAGTATCTCGACCCTATATTGCCTGACGAGCCATGGTTGTCTCCACTACTAGAAAATTTATTGCAAGCACTATACTTAAGCGAGCAAAATGATCTTTTCTTTAAAAAACTAGCTTTATTTTCAGATGATGTTAAAAGTGAATCGATATGGTTGTTAGAAGCTCAAGCTTATGAGCGCTTACAGCAAGATGATAAAGCAATTACGGCAGTCCAGAAAGCAATTAAAATTGATAATAAAAATTCTTATTCGTGGGACTTATTGCTATATTTGCGTCAAAAGAAAAAAACCAATAAAGAC
>NZ_JAZGQA010000043.1:0-27501 GCF_048593855.1 Yersinia sp. 2542 StPb PI | reverse complement strand
AACCCCGCATTACTTAACGGGGTCACTATATTCTGGTTCAGACCATCACCTGGTACCATGAATAATTTTTGCTATCCATTCTGCCTGATGCGAGCAATCAAATTATCAATGTTATCAATGTGTGATGCAGCCAATATCAAGCTACGCCCCAAACTCAACGCATGACGCTGACATTCCCGGCGCATCTCTTCATCAGCGATACTATCCAGATCAGCAACATGTGCCAGGCCAATGGTACGCCGAATTAATTCAGTACCACAAAACCCTATCGCGTCTTGCCAAACCTGTTGCAGGAACTGTGGTACATATCCTTCGGTCGCTAAGGCCAAATCCTGCGTTTTCTCCTGACTTAACGCCACGAAACGGCTGGAAAATGTTTGCCAGATAATATGCACATCTTTCAGCCGTTGCTCGCGGCTGGCTGCGGCATCACGTGGGCCGGCCAGGCCGGGTAGTCCACAGTAATTGAGCAGCAAATTCCCTAGTGCGGTACCCACATCAAAGCCGATTGGGCCATAGAAACCAAATTCGGCATCAATAGCTTTCAAACGCCCCTCAGCAACGAAGATAGAACCGCTATGAATATCCCCGTGCAGCAATGCTTCGGCCTTACTCAAGAAGCGATGTTTAAGTGAGGCCACCGCCACCTTGAGAGCATTATCCTGGCGCAGAGCCAGTACATCAGGGAGTAATGCCGGATCAAAATTATTACGTTCATGATCAATATAAGGGTCAGTAAAGAATAGATCCTCAGTAATCTGGCACAACTCTGGATTGGTATAGCAGCTCACTGCCGCTTTTTTAGCTTGTGCTGACTGATAAAAATCTGAGGTATGGAATAAGGTTTGCGCCAAATATTCAGCCAGTTGTCCCGCCGCTTGCGGATAGTGTTTACCTGCCAGCAATTCACTGCGCCAGATATGGTGATCAGATAAGTCCTCTTGCACCATTACCGCCAATTCAGCATCGTGATGCAACACATTGACCGTGTGTTGCGGGCAGAATTGACTGTGTGTTAACAGGGTTTGCGCTTCAATTCTGGCGCGATCCAAGGTCAACGGCCAAGACTCCCCAACACAGCGCACATAAGGCAGTGCCTGTTTGACAATCACCCGACTGACGCCGGCCGCATCACGGATTTTAAACACCAGATTAAGATTGCCATCCCCGATTTCATCGGCCGTCACTAAGGTCAGTGGATCAGCAACCTGACCAAATTGGCGAGCATATTCAACAGCATCCGCAGCAGTAAATGTATGGTAGCGCGACATCTTCGACCTCTTTATTCTTTACCCGATTCTGGTTCACTCACCGCCAACTACTTGCTTAGCTGTGAAATTATTCTCTGTTAGAGCAAAAAAATCCGTATTTAGGCGTAAAACCATATAGACGTCTACACATCCATAAGATATGTTGGCAGAATAAGAAACCAGATGCAATAACGCAACATGGATTTAACTGACAATGCAGACGCTTAACAGGCTCGATTTACAAACCACCAGCTTAAGAATTATCGATAGCCAGCTCTGGATACTCGATCAGCAAGCATTACCACAGCGTCAGGAGTGGCTATTAGCTGATACGGTAGAATTACTGATTGGCCATATCCAGACATTGCGAGTGCGTGGCGCGCCGCTTATTGGACTGTCAGCAAGTTTATTATTGGCTTTGCTGGCAGAACGTGGTTTGCCGCAAGCTCAACTTGAGCAGGCACTCATCGCGCTGCGTGAATCCCGCCCGACGGCAGTCAACTTGATGAATAATCTGGCACGGATGCAGCAGGCTTTGCTACAAGCCAACTGGGTCGATAGCCTGGCTCGCGAGGCGCTACATCTGGTAGATGAAGACCGAGAATTGTGTGAGTGCATTGCCCGGCATGGGGCGGCACTGGTTAAACCGGGTAGTAACTTGCTAACCCACTGTAATACCGGTGGGCTCGCTACCGCGGGCATTGGTACCGCTATCGGCGTATTATTAAAAGCCCATCAACAAGGTAAGATTAACCAGGTGTGGGTTGATGAAACCCGTCCTTTGCTGCAAGGCGGCCGCTTAACCGCCTGGGAGTTAGGTGAGTTAGGTATTCCATATCAATTGATTTGTGATTCGATGGCTGCCAGCCTGATGGCTCAGGGCAAAGTGGATGCTATCTGGGTCGGCGCGGATCGCATTGCCGCCAACGGCGATGTGGCAAATAAAATAGGCACTTACAGTTTGGCGGTGTTGGCCCACTATCACAATATTCCGTTCTATGTTGCCGCTCCGCACACCACTCACGATCCAAACTGCCCGAATGGTGCAGCGATCCCAATCGAGCAGCGTGCCGCCAGTGAAGTGACCGGTGTCTCAGGCAGCTTTGGCAGCTTTGGCAGTTGCCATTGGGCACCAGAAGATGCCGTTGTGTATAACCCGGCATTTGATGTCACACCGGCGGCATTGATCAGTGGTTGGGTATTAGACAGCGGCGTCATTAGCCCAGAACAAGTGGCGGCAGGCTTCTTCCAAGCTAAGAATGAGCAATGTTTGTAATTTTATCCCCAAAGCAATTGAAGCCGCAGCGGTGTTAGCTGCGGCTTAAAGTACGAAGGTGATCAATCCAAACGTGGATAAGCATCGGCTATCTTATCGCCAGTAAAATGTGCCACCCACCCCTCAGGATTATCAAATACCCGAATAGCCGTGAAATTCGGTGCAGACCCCATATCAAACCAGTGGCGAGTATCGGCAGGGACAGAAAGTAAGTCATTCTTTTCACAAAGTATTTGATAAATTTTACCGTTCAGATGCAAACAGAACAGCCCTGCCCCTGCAACGAAAAAGCGCACTTCATCTTCGCCGTGGGTATGTTCTGATAAAAACTTCTCACGCAACACTTCCCGCTGAACGTTATCAGGCCGCATGCTAATCACATCCCAACTCTGATAACCCTTCTCCGCCACCAGCCGGTCAATCTCATGTTGATAAGCTGCAATCACCGCCTCCGGCTGTGGATTTTCACCCAGTTCACGATCTGCCTGCCAGCGCTCAAAGCGCACACCAATAGCAGTCAGTTGCTGCTGGATCTCTTCAGCATTATGGCTTTGCCACAGCGGTTGTTCCGGCTGCTCATCACTAAAAATCGTTAATCCGCTCATGCTGTAAAATCCTCCAAAACGATTTGATCAAAACGGCTCACCTGTGGGTGGCGGCTTTCGTTATCAGGTAAGTCGCGAATCAGTTGGCAAGTTTGCCAACCCGCCAGTTGCGCGGCATCCAACTCCTGGCGGATATCAGATAAAAACAGCAGTGCTTGTGGGGCGATAGCTAATTGACTAGCAATATTCTGATAAGAACTCACCTCACGTTTTCCCCCAACATGGGTATCAAAATAGCCACTGAATAGCGGGCGTAAATCCCCTGCATCGCTGTAACCAAACAACAGTTTCTGCGCAGCAACCGAGCCAGAAGAGTAGACATATAACCCCAAACCCTGTTGCTGCCAGTCGGCCAATTGCCGGGCCACTTCTGGGTAAAGATGACCACGAAAGTCCCCTTGCAGATAACCGGTGCGCCAGATAATGCCTTGAATCGCTTTCAACGCCGTGGATTTACGGTCTTCATCCATAAAACCATGTAACGCGGTAATCAATGTTTCAATATCAGCACCCGGCTGTGCAAGCTCATGGCGCAGACTGGTTAGCGCTACGGCAATCTCTTCATCCTGCTGATGTGCACGCAAATAGGGCGTCAGTCGCTCGCGGGCATAGGGGAACAGCACCTGATGGACAAAGCGGATGTCACTAGTGGTGCCTTCAATATCGGTAACAATAGCCTGGATCATTTAGCCCCCACGTTAGGATTGAGATCAAACCAGCGGCGTTGCAGTTCACACTGAAACAAGAATTCCAGCCCTTCCAGATGACGACGGGCTTCCACCACGCTATTTCCCCAGCAATACAGGCCATGACCGCGCACCAAGAATCCGTAGTGTAACGGGTTATTATCTGCCAGTGTGGCAACCCGTTGGGCTAGCGCCGGAATATCCTGATCATTATCAAAAATAGGGATGGCAACCGCATCCAAATGGCTACGCTGACCCGACAGTGATTTCTGCATTTCATAACCTTGCAATACTAATTCATGGCTACGCTCAACCCGAGATAGCACGGTGGCATTCACCGAGTGAGTATGTAACACCGCATTGATCTCTGGATACAGACGATAAAGCAAGGTATGTAGCCCGGTCTCTGCCGAGGGTGTGCGCCCACTTGGAACATGGTTGTTGGCGGTTTCTACCAGTAGAAAATCGTCAGCGGTGAGGCTGCCTTTATCTTTACCTGATTCGGTAACCAGACAATGAGTCGAGTCCAGCCGCAGGGACATATTACCACCGGTCGCTGGGCACCAGCCCTTCTCCCCGATCCAGTGGCAGGCGGCTAACAGCGCGCCAAGTTGTACATTTTCTGTCATTGCATATCCCTGTTGTGGTGTAGGTGGGTCATCACATTTAGCAACCGCAATTTGCCCAACGATCAGCCTTAGTACATTTTTATCTATGCTTAGCAAATTACGGCATTTAGCCGTTTAAACATCTAAGCGTCTTGATTGCCAAATCTTAACATCGTGTTATATTGACGGCAACATACAGCGCCAGGAGTATTCATCTGCCATGAGCACTTTATCCTTTATTCCAGACAGTAAATTGCCGGCACAAGGCACCACAATCTTTACGCAAATGAGTGCATTGGCGCAAAAATACCAAGCGATTAACTTATCGCAAGGGTTCCCCGATTTTGATGGCCCAGACTATTTGAAACAGCAATTGGCCTATCATGTCAGTCAAGGTGCAAACCAATATGCCCCAATGACCGGCGTGGCACCGCTGCGCAATGCAATTGCGGAGAAAACGGCTAAAATCTACGGCTGGCAGCCCGATGCCGACAGCGAAATCACCATCACTACCGGTGCCAGCGAAGCCCTGTTTGCCGCCATTACCGCCCTGGTGCGCCCAGGCGACGAAGTTATCTGCTTTGATCCCAGTTACGACAGCTATGCACCGGTAGTTAAACTGGCGGGCGGCATACTCAAGCGCATAGCACTAAAACCCCCGACATTCGCCACCGACTGGTCTGAATTTGCTGATCTGGTTTCTGAACGTACTCGTCTGGTTATCGTCAATACGCCGCATAACCCTTCAGCGACTGTTTGGCGGGCGGAAGACTTTGAACAACTGTGGCAAGTGATTGCTGAACGTAATATCTATGTGCTGAGCGATGAGGTGTACGAACACATCTGCTTTAGCGCCGCAGGCCATGCTAGTGTGCTGGCTCATCCGCACCTGCGCCAACGCGCCATTGCAGTGTCCTCTTTCGGCAAAACCTTCCATATGACCGGTTGGAAAGTGGGGTATTGCATCGCCCCCGCCGCTATCAGTGCCGAAGTGCGTAAAATTCATCAATATCTGACCTTTTCGGTTTGCACGCCGGTTCAGCTCGCATTGGCGGATATGCTCAATGCCCAACCAGAGCACTGGCAGCAACTGCCCGATTTTTATCGCGCCCGTCGTGATCGCTTCGTCAATGCGCTGTCCACCAGCCGCCTGAAAATTCTGCCGAGTGAAGGCACCTATTTCCTGTTGGCCGATTACAGCGCGGTTTCTGATCTTGATGATGTTGAATTCTGCCAATGGTTAACCGAACATGTCGGCGTGGCAGCGATACCGTTATCGGTATTTTGTGAAGGCCCGTTCCCCCATAAACTGATCCGGCTGTGCTTCGCCAAACAGGATGCCACGCTGGATGCTGCTGCGGAGCGATTGTGTCAACTTTAAAACTGACTCTGTTGCAACAGCCATTGGTATGGTTGGATGCACAGGCAAATCTGCGCCATTTTGACATGCTGTTGGAACCACTCCGGCAGCGTGATGTGATTGTGTTGCCAGAGATGTTTACCACCGGTTTTGCCATGAATGCGGCTGAAAATGCATTATCAGAAGGTGAGGTCATCAACTGGTTACGCCATTGGGCCACAGTTACTGATGCCCTGATTGGCGGCAGTGTGGCGCTGAAAACCACCGAGGGTGCGGTGAACCGCTTCCTGCTGGTTGAACCGAATGGGCGCGTTCATCATTATGACAAACGCCACTTATTCCGCATGGCCGGTGAGCACCACCACTATCAAGCGGGCAAAGTGCGCAAGGTGGTGGAATGGCGTGGCTGGCGAATTTTGATGCAAGTTTGCTATGACCTGCGCTTTCCGGTGTGGTCACGCAATTTGCAAGATTATGATTTAGCACTCTATGTCGCGAACTGGCCTGCTCCCCGCGCCAAACACTGGCAAAGTTTACTGACAGCGCGCGCGATAGAAAATCAGGCTTACGTCGCCGGATGTAATCGGGTCGGCGATGATGATAACGGCCATCACTATCAGGGCGACAGTGTGATTCTGGATGCTCAAGGCGAGGTGTTGGCGCAAGCAGAACCGGGACTGGCTGTGCAACTGGATGCTGAGTTGTCTTTAGAAACATTGCAGAGCTATCGCGAAGCCTTTCCGGCATGGCGCGATGTTGATGATTTTTTATTGTTGTAAAGGTAAAACCAGGGGGAGCCGTACCGCAAAAGTGCTCCCCCAGTGTATTAAACCCGTTGCCAGGATAGCACCGTTTCCAGATAAGCCTGAATGGCTAGCGCAATATCACTATGCGTGACGGATTCATCAGGATGATGGCTTACCCCTCCTTTGCAGCGCACAAACAACATCCCTACCGGCCAGCACTCAGCAACAGCAATGGCATCATGCCCCGCACCACTAGGCAGCAATAATGAGCGCCCCTGTACCCGATCAATACTGGCGTTGATTCGCTGGCGCAAAGCCATATCACATTCGGTAGCACTGATACGGTAAAACTCTTCTGATGAAAAAGTCAGGCCGCGCTGTGCTGCTATCACTTGCGCCTGCGCCAACAAACTGGCCAGTAACTGGTCCACGTGACAGTCTTGCGGGCCACGAATATCCAGCGTCAGAGCCACCTCTGCGGCAATCACATTCACAGCACCTGGCGAACAACTGAGTGTTCCAACTGTCGCCACTAAATGTTCACCATAGCAAGCAGTCAACTGTTCAACGACACCAATCCATTGCGCCGCACCGGCCAATGCATCTTGCCGCTGCCCCATCGGCACCGTACCAGCGTGGCCCGCTAAGCCAATAAATCGGCAATTCAGACGGCGCGCGCCATTGATTGCCGTCACCACGCCCAATGCCAAATCGGCCTTTTCTAAACACGGCCCCTGTTCAATGTGCAGCTCCAGATAAGCACAAAAATCACTCACCTCACGTCGCGCACTGACAATAGCCGCGGGGTCAAAATCAAGGTTCTCCATGGCCTGCGCCACACTGACACCCTCAGCATCGGTTTTACTCAACCAATCGGCCGGCCAGCACCCAGTGATACCTTTACTACCCAGCAGGGTAATACCAAAGCGCGTACCCTCTTCATCGGCAAAACCAATCACCTCAATGGCCACCGGCAGCCGCTGCTGCTGACGATACAAATACCCCACCACTTCTAGCGCACTTAATACACCTAACATGCCATCGTAACGGCCGGCATTGCGCACCGTATCAAGATGAGAGCCTAACAATAGGGCCGGCGCATCAGGTTGCAGCCCTTCATAACGGCCGCAAATATTACCAACTGCATCCTGCCAGACGCGCATCCCGACCGCCTGCATCCATTCACCCACTTGCTGATTTGCCCGCAAATGTTCAGGAGACAGGTACACCCGCGTCAGCGCATCCGCTGATTCACTGATTGCCGCCAGCACATCACAACGGGCCAAGACCCGTAATGCAGCCTGCTCTGCCTCGGCATCCGGCAGGGTAACAGCCATCAGTTCGCTCCGTTTAGTGGATCAATAACCGGTTTATCACTCTCAGCCTGATAGACATTCCACGCGCTTTGCAATCCGTTGCCCTGAACCGTGGCAAAACCTAAACGGTTTAATACCGCCTCCAATGCCACCAGCGTTTGCATCACACAATCTTTACGCGCGTTATATCCCATAGTGCCGATACGCCAAATTTTGCCATTTAGCGGCCCGAATGAGGTACCAATCTCGATACCAAAATCATTTAGCATCAGTTGCCGCACTTGCTCACCAGGAACACCGGTCGGAATAACCACCCCCAACACATTGTTCATGCGGTGCTTCATATCACCGAACACCGCCAGCCCCATTCCCTGAATGCCCGCCAACAACGCTGCACCATGCAAAGCATGACGGGCAATACCGTTATCCAATCCCTCTTCCAGTATTACTCGTGCGCATTCCCGTGCCGCAAACAACATACTGGTGGCTTCGGTATGATGATTCAGGCGCTCCGGCCCCCAATAATCCATGATCATGCCCAAATCAAAGTAATTGGAATAGATCATCTCTTCGTCGCCATCAGCATGATCCTGAGTACGGATCCCCTGCTCAATACATTTGCGCCGCCGAATTTGCTCAGCGAATTGTGGGCTGAGGGTTACCGGAGCACTGCCTGATGGCCCGCCAAGGCACTTTTGCAACCCGGCAGATACCGCGTCCAACCCCCAGGCGTCAGTTTCCAATAGGTTCCCCCCCAGCGATGCAGTCGCATCGGTATAAAACAACACTTGATGGCGGCGACAGATCTCGCCCAACTCAGCCAGCGGCTGCAACATGGTGGTTGAGGTATCGCCCTGCACCGTCAATAGCAGCCGTGGGTGCACTTTCTTGATAGCATCTTCAATCATTTCTGGGCTGAATACCTCGCCCCACGCCACTTCGATAGTGTGGACTTCGGCCCGGCAACGGCGGGCAATTTCACACAATAAGTGACCAAAACGGCCAAAAACCGGCACCAGAACTTTATCGCCAGGGCGGATGGCCGACAGCAAAACCGCTTCAATACCCGCACGAGAGGTGCCATCGATCAACATCGTCCACTGATTCTCAGTGCGGAAAACCCCACGATATAGCGCCATCACCTGATTCATATACTCTGTCATCGCCGGATCGTATTGCCCGATCAACTGACTGGCCATTGCCCGCAATACCCGGGGATCGGCATTGATCGGCCCCGGCCCCATCAGCAACCGTGCCGGTGGGTTAATCTGACAAAACAGCGGGTTAGGGTTTATTGCCGACATAGAAAATCTCCATCCTTAAATAATTCAGTGAAATGTGGCCTACAAACCACGGACCGATGATATAAACTGTTTTAATTCAGTAGTTTGTGGATTAGCAAATAAGGCGCGACTTTCGCCCTGCTCCCACACCCGCCCTTGATGCATAAACACCACCCGGTCACCCACTTCACGGGCAAAATTCATCTCATGGGTCACCAGAATCAGTGTCATACCTTCTGCCGCCAACTGTTCGAGGACTTTCAACACTTCCCCCACTAACTCAGGATCCAAAGCCGAGGTGATCTCATCGCACAGCAATACCTTCGGCTGCATCGCCAGCGCACGGGCAATCGCCACACGCTGCTGCTGCCCACCGGAAAGATTAGCCGGGTAATAATCGAGCCGGTCTGCCAGCCCAACTTTTTCCAGCATCAACGCCGCCAGTTCACGGCACGCGGTCGTGCTCTTTTTCAGTACCCGACGCGGTGCCAGCATCACATTCTCCAATGCTGTCATATGTGGGAACAGGTTAAAATTCTGGAACACCATGCCTACCGAGCGGCTAATCTCCCGCGCCTGCGAATCACGATCCGTTACCGTCATACCGCCCAACTTGATACTGCCGTCCTGATATCCCTCCAGCCCGTTGATACAACGCAATAAGGTACTTTTACCTGAACCACTGCGGCCAATTATCGAGATCACTTCGCCCATCTCGATATCCAGATCTACGCCTTTAAGTACATGGTTCTGGCCATAGTATTTTTGAACCTGATTAATGGTGATCAGCGGCATGGAATTTCCTCTCCAGATAATGGCTGTAACGCGACAACGGATAACACATCAGGAAATAGCCCAGCGCCACTAAGCCAAAAACTTTAAACGGCTGATAAGTGACATTATTGAGCATGGTGCCCGCTTTGGTTAATTCGACAAAACCAATGATCGATGCCAGTGCTGTGCCCTTGATAACCTGCACCGAGAAACCCACGGTCGGTGCAATTGCGATACGCATCGCCTGCGGCACAATCACCCGCAATAACGTCTGGCTGAAACTCAGGCCCAGACAGCGGGAAGCCTCCCACTGGCCTTTCGGCAACGCGGCAATACTGCCACACCAGATATCCACCAGAAAGGCACTGGTAAACAGTGTCAAAGCCATCGCCGCAGCCGCCCACGGGCTAACATCAATACCCAACAGCGCTAAGCCGAAGAAGGCCAGAAACAGTTGCATCAGCAACGGCGTGCCCTGAAACAATTCGGTATATAAACGGACAAAACGAGCAGCCCAACACCAACGACTCAAGCGCATCAACATCAATGGTAATGTCACTAATGTGCCGCCGAAAAAGGCCGTTAGTGACAGTAACAGCGTCCAGCGGGCGGCCAATAACAAGTTACGGATGATATCCCAGTCAGTAAACATCATGAGTTATGGCTCCCAAAGAATCGACGGCCAACCGCCAGCAGTAATTGGCGCATTGCGATGGCTAACAACAAATAGAGCAAGGTGGTCACCAGATAGACCTCAAAACTGAGGAAGGTGCGCGACTGAATCAGGTTGGCGGCAAATGTCAGCTCTTCAAATGACACCTGCGATACCACCGCAGAACCGAGCATCACAATAATGCACTGGCTTACCAGCGCCGGATAAATGCGCTGTAACGACGGCGGTAGGATCACGCGGAAAAAAGTCTGACTACGGCGTAACCCTAATACCCGCCCCGCCTCCCACTGGCCTTTAGCGCTGGCTTGAATGCCGGCACGAATAATCTCCGTGCTATAAGCGCCCAGATTGATAGTCATCGCCAGTAAGGCTGCCTGACCGGCGCTAAGTTTCAAGCCAAGTGCCGGTAAACCAAACACAATAAAAAACAGTTGCACCACGAATGGGGTATTACGCACAATTTCTACATAACCGCCCCATATCCGGCGCAATATAACCCTATCACCACAGCGAATTGCGGCTCCCGCTATCCCCAGCGCAATACCGCCGAGGGTGGTCATAGCCGTCAGCTCAATGGTGGTCAACAGGCCCGACAATAGTTCAGGCAGATAAGGCCACAAAGCAGAGAAATTAAGCTGATAGGTCATAGCCAGCTCCTGTTATGCACCCAAATCAGCCGGTAACGGCGCCTTCAACCATTTCTCGGACAAACCATTTAGCGTGTTATCCTGCAATGCTTCCCCAATCAGTGCATCCACTTTGGCTTTCAGAGCCGGTTCTCCCTGACGTAAACCGATATAACACGGTGAATCTTTCAGCATAAACTTCGCCACCGGTGCCTGGGTTGGATTCTGGCGAACCAGTGCACTGACCACCAAATTGCCCGTCGCCAGATAATTCACCTGACCAGACAGGTAGGCTGACAGCGTAGTGTTGTTATCTTCATAGCGTTTAATCTGAGCATCTTTAGGGGCTAACTCACTCAGCACCATATCTTCCACTGCACCACGGGTTACCCCCACCGTTTTACCTGCCAATTGTTCTGGTTGCTTCAGTGCATCGTCTTTAGCACCAAATACACCCAAGAAAAACGGCGCATAGGCACGGCTAAATGCGATGGCTTTTTCCCGTTCAGGATTTTTACCCAAGCTGGAAATCACTAAATCCACTTTATCCGTTTGCAGATAAGGCACTCGGTTGGCACTGGTCACCGGCACCAGTTGCAACTTTAGTTTCATCTTATCGGCCAAATAATGCGCCATGTCGATGTCATAACCCTGCGGCTGAAGATCCGTACCAACCGAGCCAAATGGCGGGAAATCCTGTGGAACGGCGACCCGCAACACACCACGCTGCTGAATTTGCTCTAACTGATCGGCTAACACCGAAGGAGCCTGAACCCATATCAGTGCAGCACCCAGCAAGGCCAACATCCGCTTTTTCATGTTCATAGCATATCTCCGCTAACTCAGTAATGAAACGATGGATTCTTTAAAAGCAAACACTGAAACCATCGTTGCAACTACTGTGCCAATGATAACCTATGACGAGAGGCCCATATTTAGGCTCACTACACGAATCACAAGGAATAAATCGAAGGGAAGGACTCACAATCAAGGTGCAAATCAACAATCAAAATGCACCACAAAAGTGCATTAATTGATAAAAAGAAGGCGTTAGCGCGCCGCCGGGAGGTGAAAGTGACATAAGCGGCCGCAACAGCCAGAAGAGGGTTAACCCCTTCGGACACTAAACTAAACAATAGCCTTTTGACCTATCGGGCGAACAAACTACCGTTGCTCTAACTCTCCTAAAGCATCATATAAATCAGCGATTTGATGAATTCGCTGACGCCCCTGTGCGAGCATTTCATGCAACAAAGCATTACTCAGTAAATTTGCCAGACTCATGGCCGAAGAGTAGCTATCAAAAGCCGATACGCTGTCGAGCGGCGTAGTCAACCGCCAACGTGCTAACGGCAATATTGATTGAGCCTGCGGCTCACAAATCAGCAGCGTCGGCACGCCTTGTACCTGCATTTGTAGTAGGATCTCGCGGATAACTTTTGGCCGGCGGCGAAATGCCACCACCATAACTAAATCACGCGGCGTGACATCCACCAACTCCTCTGCCAGCGTCTGCCCCGCTTGCGGCACCAACTGCACGTGCTGGCGCACCTGCAACAACTGTTGACGTAAATGCAGAGCAACCGGGTAACTGTTTCGTAGCCCCAACAATAAGATACGCGGCGCACGTATCATCGCATCGATAACCTCGGCTAACTGACGGCTATCCAACTGACTCACCCAATGCGTTAAATTCGCCATTTCTTGCTTATAGTGGCGCGCCAGCAAGGTGTTCCCTTGTACCGCATCACGGCTATCGGTCAATGGCATACCGCTTTGACGCAAGGTGCGTACTTCTTCACGCATTTCCCGATAACTGGCGTACCCCAGGCGCTTAAACAGCCGGCTAACCGTGGCCTTAGACACCCCACTCAAGCGCGCCAATTCAGCACTGTTATAGCTAATCAGGTCGTCAAAATGATCAAAAATAAAATCAGTAACGCGCTGCTCCTGCGGGGTCAATTGCGCATAATGCGCCCGCAAACGTTCATCAATCTGTTTCATACCCTTCTCCGGCCAATGAAACTATCGTTTCAGCATAAGCATTTTTGCGGAAAATAGCACACAAGCCCACCGCAGTAATAAGCTAATTTTCATGCTGAGTGCTAAATCTGTCATTCGGGAGCCCGTCGGCCACGGTTCGATTAGCCTGCTTGGTTGAAGCAAAGTGATCACCGATCGAATATCAACTAAAACCCGATCTGAACTGAACTGAGATAAAATTTATCCCTTGGTTTATCATTCCTAATTATCTAATACTGTCGCTCTTATCAATTCAGAATAATTCCTTATGACACAAAAAGCTGAAAACTCCGGGTTAAGTCCGGCATTGATCGTGTTGATGTCGGTCGCAACCGGACTGGCTGTTGCCAGCAACTACTATGCCCAGCCACTGCTGGAAACCATCGCACAAACCTTTAATCTCTCGGTCAATCAGGCTGGGTTTATCGTTACTGCGGCCCAGTTGGGCTATGCCGTGGGATTAATGTTCCTGGTGCCGCTAGGGGATATGTTTGAACGCCGTGGGCTGATTGTGGGCATGACCTTGCTGGCCGCTGGCGGCATGCTGATTACCGCGATGTCACAAAACCTCACTATGATGATTGTTGGCACCGCGCTCACTGGTTTGTTCTCAGTGGTGGCACAATTACTGGTGCCGCTGGCGGCCACTCTGGCTGCGCCGGAAAAACGCGGCAAGGTGGTCGGTATTATTATGAGTGGCCTGCTGCTGGGGATTTTGCTGGCACGAACCGTGGCGGGAGCACTGGCCTCCATTGGCGGTTGGCGCACCATTTATTGGGTCGCCAGCGCGCTGATGTTCGTCATGGCATTGGTATTGTGGCGCTACCTGCCGCGCTATAAACAACATACTGGTTTAAATTACGGCCAACTGCTTGGATCGATATTCTCGCTGTTTATTCGCACACCAGTGCTGCGTACCCGTGCCTTGCTCGGCGCGCTCTCGTTTGCCAACTTTAGTGTATTGTGGACGTCGATGGCCTTCTTACTGGCTTCTCCCCCCTTCGGCTATTCAGAAGCTACTATCGGGCTATTTGGCCTGGTCGGTGCTGCTGGCGCGTTGATGGCGACCAAAGCTGGCCAATTGGCGGATAAAGGTAAAGCCCGCATCACCACCAGTGTTGGTTTGGGATTACTGCTGTTGTCATGGATACCTATCGCCCTGGGGCAGCATTCCATCATCGCGCTGATTATCGGCATTGTGGTGTTGGATCTGGCAGTTCAGGGGGTGCATGTCACCAATCAGAGCGTGATATATCGCATGATGCCGGAAGCCAGAAATCGCTTAACCGCCGGTTATATGACCACTTACTTTATCGGTGGGGCGTTAGGTTCGCTGATTTCAGCAGCAGCATACCAACATGCGGGCTGGTATGGTGTGGCAATGGCCGGTTTGGTGCTATGCATACTAAATATTACGACGTGGCTGGCCGGTAAACGCTTTGATCCTCCCGCTAATCAACCCGTTGAGTGATCTCAGTTAGTTAGCTAACTAATAATCAATACAGATATAAATTTGGGTTATAGGGTGTTAAGAAAATTACCACTCTGGTAATGTTACCTAACTTGTTATTTTGCCCTGTAACCCAAAGATCTTATGCCAAGCCAAATCACCGACTCTCCGCCAGCTACCCGGTCAACCGCCACCTTTACGGAGGGCATTACCGATAGCCTGCCTATCGTTATCGGCTATTTACCCGTCGCCTTCGCCTTTGGTCTGAGTTCGGTAAAACTGGGTTTTACCCCGCTGGAAGGTATTTTCTTCTCTTGCATCATTTATGCCGGTGCCAGCCAATTCGTTATTACCGCCCTGCTCAGCGCCGGGATGTCATTATGGGTTTCCGCCTTAACCGTGATGGCAATGGATATCCGTCATATCTTGTATGGACCGGCACTCAAACACCGTATTCTGACCAAATTATCCGCTAAAAAAACCGCGCTGTGGGCATTTGGTTTGACCGATGAAGTGTTTGCTGCTGCCACCACCAAGTTAATGAAAGATCAGCGGCGCTGGAGCGAAAACTGGATGCTCGGTATCGCGTTTACCTCTTGGCTATCTTGGGTGGCAGGTACCGCAATCGGTGCCATGTTTGGCAATGGCCCGTTGGAGAATTATCCCGCTATTGAGGCCTCCCTCTCCTTTATGTTACCGGCGTTGTTCTTGAGCTTTCTGCTGGCCTCATTTAAACGCCAATATAGCCTAACCGTTATCGCCTCGCTGAGTGGCGCATTGCTCGGCGCCGTGTTGTTCTCTATTCCGGTGGCGATTTTGGCCGGAATTGGCGCAGGGTGCCTGGCCGCCCTGCTGCAACCCACACCAGAAGTGGTGACCGAACACAGTGAAAATAACGAGCAGGAGCCGACACCATGAATTCAGATGTCCTGATTATTGGGTTAGTGGTGGGGACGGTAAATTACCTGTTTCGTTATTTGCCACTGCGCCTGGGACCAGCACGTAAACCAGCGGGTCTGCAACGAGGCCGCGTTTCACTGCTGTTGGACAGCATTGGGATTGCTTCTATCTGTGCGTTATTGGTGGTTTCCAGTACACCAGAAATTATGCATAACCCGCAGAAACTCATGCCGACACTGATTGGCTTTCTGGTTATCTGCGGCTGCTTTTATAAAACCAACAGTATTATCTTCGCCACGTTATTTGGCGCGATCAGCTATGGACTGACATTCAAATTGCTCATGATTTTGGGGTAAGAGATTGCCTGAATTGTGAGCTAAAACACAATACCCTTACAATTACTGATACTAATTACTTACAAACAGTGACTGAATAACACGAATTGCTAAATTTTTCTCGAATTATACCGTTTACATTATTAGTCACTATCGTTACTGTACCATTTGAAATTAATGAGGCTCATTATAATGGAAAGTTCGTTTAGTCCTATAGAACAGATGCTTAATTTTCGTGCCAAACGCCAGAAAGATTTCCCTTATCAGGAGATTCTACTGACACGCTTGTGTATGCATATGCACAGTAAGTTGCTAGAAAATCGCAACAAAATGCTGAAAGCACAAGGAATTAACGAAACCTTATTTATGGCATTAATTACACTGGATGCGCAGGAAAGTCGCAGTATCCAACCGTCTGAACTGAGTGCGGCACTGGGTTCTTCGCGCACCAATGCGACCCGCATTGCTGACGAACTGGAAAAGAAAGGTTGGATTGAGCGCCGCGAAAGCCACAATGACCGCCGTTGTTTGCATTTGCATCTGACCGAGGCGGGCGTTGAGTTTTTGAATCAGCTGCTGCCCCCACAACATAAATGTCTGCATTTTCTTTGGTCAACCCTGGACGCTGACGAACAGCAACAGCTTGAAACGCTGACGCGCAAGTTACTGTCTCGTTTAGATCAAATGGAAGTACCGGAGCAGTAATTCCAATATATCTATCCAGGCGCATTACTTGATCCAGGTAAATAACTATGCGATCCCCACATAGCTGGAGACTCACGCCTTTGTTCGCCATTTTTTAAGGGCTGAACTGACGACTGATTTACTCGGCTAACACCCGGATATTGCAGCCCAATGCCCGTTATAACACTGGGATTATCGGCAGTGATGAGCTGTTGGTAACCGAATCACAATATCTACAACAGCAACAATCGGAACTTAGCGCCAGCAACCATTTATTGCAGGCCAGGATTAGTTTGATCCGTTCATTGGGTGGTGGTTATCAGGCCCCGGTCAATGAGGGTTCACAAAATAAAACAATATAAAATGTGGGGAAGACCATGAGTACAAGCGCGGAAGCTCAAATCCCGCAACAACCGCAGAACAAGAAGAAGCAACGTAAACGCATACTTCTTCTCCTGACGGTTATTTTTATCATCCTTGGCGTGGCCTATTTTATTTATTGGTTCTTGGTGTTACGTCATCATCAAGAGACTGATAATGCTTATATTTCAGGCAACCAGATACAGATCATGTCGCAGGTTCCCGGCAGCGTGGTCAGTGTCAATTTCGAAAATACCGATTTTGTTAAAAGTGGCGATGTGCTGCTGGCTCTTGACCCAACTGATGCCGAACAGGCGTTTGAGCAGGCAAAAACCGCACTGGCTAACAGTGTGCGTCAAACCCACCAGCTCATGATTAACAGTAAGCAGTATCAGGCGAATATTGCCCTGAAAAAAACTGAACTGAGTAAATCACAAAATGACCTACAACGCCGTGTGGTGCTCGGTTCGGCTAATGTTATTGGCCGTGAAGAGCTGCAACACGCCCGTGATGCCGTCGATGCCGCACAGGCTTCGCTGGATGTTGCGATTGCACAATACAATGCCAATCAGGCATTGGTTTTAAATACCCCATTGGAAAAACAACCGGCTGTCGAGCAGGCTGCGGCCAAGTTACGTGATGCCTGGCTCTCCTTGCAACGGACCAAAGTTGTCAGCCCGGTAGACGGTTTTGTTTCACGCCGCAGTGTGCAAGTGGGTGCTGAAATTGCCAATGGCGCGCCATTAATGGCAGTTATCCCGGCAAACCAGATGTGGGTTGACGCTAACTTTAAAGAGACACAGTTAGCAAATATGCGCATTGGCCAAAGCGCCACAGTCATAACTGATTTCTATGGTGATGACGTGGTTTATCAGGGGAAAGTGGTTGGTCTGGACATGGGGACCGGCAGCGCCTTCTCACTGTTACCGGCGCAAAATGCCACCGGTAACTGGATTAAAGTGGTTCAGCGCCTGCCAGTCCGTATCGAACTGGATAACAAACAACTGGCTGAACATCCGCTGCGTATTGGCCTGTCTACCACGGTTAGAGTGGATACCGCCAACACCGATGGCCAAGTGCTGGCACAAAATGTGCGTAAAGAACCTGCATTTGTAACTAACGCGCTGTCACTGGATTTAGCACCGGTTAATCAAATGATTAGCGACATTGTTCATGCGAATGCGGGTTAATGTTGATGCAAATGCAAGTTAAGCGCGCCGGAGGCCTCTGTGGCACAAAAACCGCTTGAGGGTGCCCAACTCGCCTGGATGACGGTCGCGCTATCATTAGCAACCTTCATGCAGGTGTTGGACTCCACCATTGCAAACGTGGCTATTCCTACTATTGCCGGTGATTTAGGCTCATCCAACTCGCAAGGCACTTGGGTTATTACTTCGTTCGGGGTGGCAAATGCTATTTCGATCCCCATCACCGGCTGGCTGGCCAAGCGCATTGGTGAAGTGCGCCTGTTCCTGTGGGCAACCGGGCTATTTGCTCTGGCTTCATGGTTGTGTGGTATTTCCAACAGCCTGGGGATGCTTATCTTCTTCCGGGTGATTCAGGGGTTGGTCGCAGGGCCATTGATTCCGCTATCGCAAAGCCTGTTACTGAATAACTATCCGCCAGCGAAGCGAAGTATGGCCCTGGCATTGTGGTCGATGACAATTGTCGTGGCCCCGATATTTGGGCCGATCCTCGGCGGTTATATCAGCGATAACTATCACTGGGGCTGGATCTTCTTTATCAACATCCCTATCGGGCTGGTGGTTATTCTGGTCGCAGGCAGTACCTTAAAAGGACGTGAGACCAAAACTGAAATCAAACCCATTGATACGGTGGGGCTGGTGCTATTGGTGGTTGGGATCGGCGCGTTACAAATCATGCTTGACCAAGGTAAGGAGCTGGATTGGTTTAACTCGACCGAGATTATCGTCCTGACGGTCATTGCCGTGATTGCCATTACCTTCTTGATAGTCTGGGAACTAACCGACGACCACCCGGTGATTGATCTCTCGTTATTCAAATCGAGAAACTTTACCATTGGTTGCTTGTGTATCAGCCTGGCCTATATGTTGTACTTTGGCGCGATTGTCTTGCTGCCACAACTACTACAGGAGGTATATGGCTACACCGCCACCTGGGCTGGCTTGGCATCTGCGCCGGTAGGCATATTGCCGGTGCTGTTATCACCGATCATTGGTCGCTTCTCTCATCGAATTGATATGCGACAGTTAGTCACCTTCAGCTTCATTATGTATGCGGTATGTTTCTACTGGCGGGCTTACACATTCGAACCGGGAATGGATTTTGGTGCATCGGCGTGGCCGCAATTTGTGCAAGGCTTTGCTATTGCCTGCTTCTTTATGCCACTGACCGCCATTACGTTATCTGGCTTGCCGCCAGAGCGCATGGCCGCAGCATCCAGTTTGTCTAACTTCCTGCGAACCTTGGCGGGATCGATTGGTACCTCCATCACCACGACGCTCTGGACGCAAAGAGAATCGATGCACCATTCGCAACTGACCGAGTTTGTTAACCCGTTCAACCCGAATGCGACATTGATGTATCAGGAGTTGGAAAAACTGGGGATGAATCAGCAACAAGCCTCGGCTTATCTGGCACGGGAAATTACCAATCAGGGGCTGATTATCTCTGCCAATGAGATCTTCTGGCTCTCGGCGGGGGTATTCCTGCTGCTGCTGGCGCTGGTGTGGTTTGCCAAGCCACCCTTTACCTCCGGCGGCGGCGGCGGTGCGCACTAGCGGCTAACGCTGAGCAACAAAAAGGGCACTGACTTATCATCAGCGCCCTTTTTTATTTTTCTAGCTTAGTGATATACCCAAAGTCATTGGAGTTGCGGGTAGGCAGCAAGCAATGCCGCTAACAACCCTGCTGCTGCAAGGACCAGGGTATTATTGGGCGCTATTCTGACGCCACCACTCCGACAGCAAAATACCGGTTGCCACTGACACATTCAGGCTTTCTACCCGGCCAGTTCCGCCGATAGACACACTCATATCGCCCTGCTGCCAGGCACTGTCGGTCAGGCCATCACTCTCTTGACCTAATACCAGCACCATTTTGGCAGGCAGTTCAGCTTTTGACAGACTGACACCTTTATGACTCGATGTGGTCACGATGGTGTAACCGGCTTTACGGAAGGTATCCAACACCGAGAGGAAATCGTCTGCATTGATAGCCTTGATATGCTCCGCACCACCTTCGGCGGTACGCACTGCAGCACCCGATTCCAGCATCGCCGGATCTTGCAACAACACGCCGTTAATACCGAAATGCGCGCAGGTCCGCATAATGCCGCCGAGGTTATGTGGGTTACCCACATCTTCCAGCGCCAGTACACAGTCTTTAGCTTGAGTCTGCTGTTGCAGATAGGTTTCTGCATCCAGACCCTGACGTTTCTTGATAAGGAAGCACACGCCACCATGGTGTTCAGTGCCAGAAGCCTTCGCCAGCTCCTCTTCTTCAACCACATGATAAGCCTTGCGGTTAGCCGCCATCCATTTCAGCGCTTCGCGAAAACGAGGGGTAACTGACTGCACAAACCAGGCGCGGACGATAGCGTCCGGGCGGCTTTCAAACAATGCCTTACAAGCATTCTCACCATAAACACGTGTTTCTTCAGCCCGCTGGCGGCGCAATTGCGCCGGATCTACATGACTTTTACCGCTGATGCCACCATGATCAAACTCTGGCTCGTCTGATGGCGCACGGGATACCGTTTTCCACGGTGAATCGTAAGGGCCATTGCCTTCAGAACGTGCCGGGCGGCTAGGACTCACGCGTTCATTACGGCCGGAATCATTACGACGTGAATCATTATTACGCGATGAACTGCCCCGACTTGCATTGTCACCTGGACGACCTTTGCTTGCCGGACGCTGGTTTTTACTACGGTTATTGTTGTTACGGTCGTCACTGCTGCTTTCGTCACTGCGGACGTACATCACTTTAACTTTGCCGTTTTTGCCACTAAATGAATCGTTCATTGTCTTCTCCACCAACGCGCAGGGCGCGAAGATTACCTGATGTCCGCCCGGTTAGCCATAAGCAAGCGCTAAAAGCTAGCAACTATCGTATTCATCGAATAAACCTTTTTGGCACTTATCCCATTTATCTCCATAATAGATAACAACAAGGAAACAAGTCAGCGATGTTTTCTCTTCTATCTATTGAGACACTAAATAAAGGCTAATTTATGAATACGGTATGTACAGCTTGTATGGCGACTAACCGCCTACCGGAAGAACGTATTGATGACGGCGCTAAATGTGGGCGCTGCGGCCACTCTTTATTTGATGGCGAGGTGATTAACGCCACCACTGAAACGCTGGATAAATTGCTGCAAGATGACCTGCCGGTGGTCATCGACTTCTGGGCTCCGTGGTGCGGGCCTTGCCGCAGCTTCGCGCCTATCTTTGAAGATGTTGCCGCAGAACGCGCCGGAAAAGTCCGTTTCGTCAAAGTTAACACCGAAGCCGAGCCCGAGCTTAGTACCCGTTTCCGTATCCGCAGCATTCCTACTATTATGCTGTACCGCAACGGTAAAATGGTCGACATGCTCAGTGGCGCATTGCCAAAAGCGCCTTTTGATCATTGGCTAGATGAGCAATTATCAGTAGAGCCAGCCGCCCGATAAGCTAGTTTAACTCATTTATCGCGTCTCGGCGCAGCGTAGTCGCCCGGTGAGATTGATGCCCTGACAGTTTTTTGTCGGGGCATTGTTTTTTTGTTTTATGGTATGACTAAGCGTAAGGGTTGATTAGAATAGCGCTATTTCATCAGGAGTCCGTCGTGACTGAAATATTGATCACTGACCATGCTTTATTAGATACGGTCCTCACGACGGAAAATGCCGTACTGCGTTTACGCCGGCAGCGTTTAGCCGCATCCACGCGCGCCTATCGTGCCCGTGGCTGTCGCGCAATACGTTGTCAGGGCTGCTTGTTGGCAGAGCGTTTTTGTTTGTGCGATACCATAAAACCACAGCCAGCCGCCAGCCGCTTTTGCCTGATTATGTTTGATACCGAACCCCTAAAACCCAGCAATACCGGCCGCTTGATCGCAGATATTCTGCCCGACACCCAAGCCTTTCTCTGGGCGCGCACTGAGGTTGACCCTGCATTGCTGGCGGCCATTGGCGACCCTGCGCGCCAGCCATATGTCGTATTCCCAGAAAAATACGCTGAACCGCCACGGCAGATACTCAATCACTTGCCCATTAGCGATAAGCCTCCGCTATTTATACTGCTGGACGGCACCTGGAACGAAGCCAAAAAGATGTTCCGCAAAAGTCCCTATCTGGCTGACCTGCCGATGCTGTCACTCAATGTCACTAATAGCTCGGATTATCTGTTACGCGAAGCCCCACGCCCAGAGCAACACTGCACGGTCGAAGTCGCCGCTACCCTGCTACAACAAGCGGGTGATATTCAGGCCGCAGACCAATTAACGGCCCATTTCCTCTATTTCCGCCAGCAATATTTAGCGGGAAAACCTCACCATCCAGTGGGGCGAGTCACAGCAACTGTCGAAGAAAGCACATAAAATCAGATAAGCTGTCTTTAACTTATACCCAATAGATTTCAGGGCGCAGGAAGGCGGCGAATCGTTCTGGAACCAGTTTGAACAGTATTGATGCGAGCCCGCAGGCTGAGTGAGCGCAGCCAACACACCTGCAACTTGAAAGATAACGGGGATAAACGATGAGCCAACGTGGATTAGAAGCACTACTACGCCCGAAGTCTATTGCGGTTATCGGCGCTTCTGAAAAACCGGATCGCGCCGGTTTCCTGATGATGCGTAATTTGCTGGATGGCGGCTTCAATGGCCCTATTCTACCGGTGACCCCAACCCATAAAGCAGTATGTGGTGTGTTGGCTTACGCAGATATCGCTAGCCTGCCGATTACGCCCGATCTGGCGATTTTGTGTACTCATGACAGCCGCAATTTGGCCCTGTTGGAAGATCTCGGCATCCGTGGCTGTAAAGCAGTCATCATTCTGTCTGCCGCAACTGAACAGTTCCCAGAGCTGAAAGCCTGCGCGCAACGCCATCATATGCGCTTACTTGGCCCCAACAGCCTGGGCTTGCTGGCGCCATGGCAAGGGCTAAATGCCAGTTTCTCACCCGTTCCCATCAAGAAAGGGCGGCTGGCATTTATCTCTCAATCAGCCGCGGTAGCAAACACCATTCTCGACTGGGCGCAGCAGCGGGAAGTTGGCTTCTCGTATTTTATTGCGCTGGGTGATAGCCTGGATATTGATGTCGATGACTTACTCGATTTCCTGGCCAGAGATGGCAAAACCAGTGCCATTATGCTGTATATCGAACATATCAGTGATGCGCGCCGGTTTTTATCCGCCTCGCGCAGCGCTTCGCGCAATAAACCGATTCTGGTGGTCAAAAGTGGCCGCACACAGCGTGCTCAGCAGTTGCTAAATGGTCAGCAAGGGCTGGACGCGGCTTATGATGCGGCGATTCAGCGGGCCGGCCTGCTGCGGGTGCAGGATACTCACGAGCTATTCTCCGCTGTCGAAACACTCAGCCACATGCATCCGCTACGGGGTGAACGGTTATTGATTGTCAGCAATGGTTCCGCCCCGGCGGCCATGGCGCTGGATGAGCTAATCAGCCGTAATGGTAAGTTGGCAACACTGTCTGATACCACCCAATCGGCGCTGAGTGCCGTGCTACCCTCTTTTGTTTCCTTACGTAATCCCATAGACTTGCGCGATGATGCCAGCGCTGAGCGCTATCTGGCGGCGCTTAAACCGCTACTGGACAGTACCGACTACGATGCGCTATTGCTGATTCATTCCCCGAGCGCTGCTGCGCCAGGGAGCAAAACAGCAGAATTACTGATTTCCGCTATCCGTCAGCACCCACGCGGCAAACGCCTTACCCTGCTCACTAACTGGTGTGGTGAATATTCATCACAAGATGCGCGCCGACTGTTCACCGAAGCCGGGATCCCCACCTATCGCACACCGGAAGGGGCGATTACTGCCTTTATGCATATGGTGGAATATCGCCGTAACCAGAAGCAATTGAAAGAGACACCTGCGCTGCCTGTCGGCCTCACCGCCAACACCGCCCACGTGCATCAGTTGATTCGCCAGGCGCTGGCAGAAGGTGCCACCCAGCTTGATACCCATGAAGTACAACCGATACTTGAAGCTTATGGCCTCAGCACACTGCCAACCTGGATTGCCAGTGATAGCGTAGAAGCGGTGCATATCGCCGAACGATTGGGCTATCCGGTTGCCATCAAACTGCGCTCGCCGGATATCCCGCACAAGTCAGAAGTCCAGGGCGTAATGCTGTATCTTCGTACCGCAATTGAAGTACAGCGGGCTGCTGACGATATTCTTGACCGGGTAAGGCGCACTTATCCGCAAGCCCGTATCCACGGGTTGCTGGTGCAAAGTATGGCGAACCGCGCAGGCGCTCAGGAATTGCGAATTGCAGTAGAGCAAGATGCGATTTTCGGCCCGTTGATCATGTTAGGTGAAGGTGGCATCGAATGGCATCATGAAACTCAGGCCGCCGTCGCGCTGCCGCCACTCAATATGGCACTGGCCCGCTACCTGATTATACAAGCGGTCAAAGGCGGCAAAATTCGCAGCCGTGGATCATTACAACCCTTGGATATCCCTGGCTTGAGCCGTTTACTGGTACAAGTCTCTAATCTAATTCTCGATTGCCCCGAAATCAGCCGGTTAGATATTCACCCGGTACTTGCGTCAGGCAGCGAATTCACACTGTTAGATGTTTCGATGCAACTGGCACCTGTCAGCGGCGATCCGCAGGCACGGTTGGCGATCCGCCCCTATCCACACGAGTTGGAACAAAAGGTCGAACTTAAAGATGGCTCTCACTGTCTGTTCCGCCCAATTTTGCCAGAAGATGAACCACTACTAAAATTGTTTATTGATCAAGTCACTAAAGAAGATCTCTACTATCGCTACTTCAGTGAAATAAATGAATTCAGCCATGATGATTTGGCGAATATGACGCAGATTGACTATGATCGAGAAATGGCATTTGTCGCTGTGCGTCAAAAAAATGATGGCCCTGAAATTATTGGCGTCACGCGCGCGTTGTCTGACCCTGACAATATTGACGCCGAGTTTGCCGTGTTGGTGCGCTCAGACCTTAAAGGGCTGGGTCTGGGGCGGGAACTATTAGAAAAGATGATTCAGTATACTCGCAGCCATGGGTTAACACGGTTAACCGCAGTCACCATGCCCAACAACCGTGGCATGATCGGTTTAGCTAAAAAACTCGGTTTTAGTATTGATGTACAGATGGAAGATGGGATCGTTAATCTGGAGCTGACACTTTGATTTCAGTTACATGAATCACCGTGATATATACCACAACCCCAAACGATTCGGTCTTTGGCAGGCAAAACTTGCGCACAATCCGCGAAAGTAGTGGTATTATCGCCCAACTCAATGGATTAGTGTTTTTTAGGATATGGCGGTTCTGCCATCAAATAACAAGAGAAGAAGCGCACTGTGATGTTGTCAAAATTCAAACGTAGTAAACATCAACAACACCTTGCACAACTGCCCAAACTCCCTCAGTCAGTTGATGATGTCCAAACACTTTATTGCCCCAAGGTTTTCCGCTCCACTCTGCTGGATTTAATAGGCCTGGCGACCAAACGTATTTATCTGGTAGCGCTCTACCTGGAGCAGGATGATGCAGGCCGGGACGTAATGAATGCCCTCTATCAGGCTAAGCTTCAGCGCCCAGAACTGGAGATTTGCGTGCTGGTAGACTGGCACCGCGCACAACGTGGGCGTATTGGAGCCGCAGCGGTCAATACCAATGCTGATTGGTACTGTGAAATGGCAGCCAATCATCCGAATGTTTGCGTTCCGATTTACGGTGTTCCAGTCAATACTCGCGAAGCACTCGGCGTGTTGCATCTGAAAGGTTTTATCATTGATGATACTGTGATTTACAGTGGTGCCAGTATCAATGATGTCTACCTCTATCAAAACGATAAGTATCGTTATGACCGATACCAATTAATCACGAACCCATCATTGGCCGAAATTATGGTCGATTACGTGAAACAACGGATGCTAAGTGCAGGAGCGGTGCAACGCTTGGATCGTGCTGATCGACCGACCAATCCTGAGATTAAAAATGAGACCCGACAGTTTCGCTCGTCACTGCGCGACATCGGCTATCAATTTCCGGCACAAGCGAGTAATGATGAACTAGCCGTCACCCCATTGGTTGGCTTAGGCAAAAAGAGTCAACTGAATAAAACGATTCATCATTTAATGGCCTCCGCTGACGAACGACTCACTATTTGTACACCTTACTTTAATCTGCCAGCACTGTTAGTCCGCAATATCATTTATCTACTGCGTGAAGGCAAACAGGTCGAGATTATTGTTGGTGACAAAACAGCAAATGACTTTTATATTCCAGAAGATCAACCGTTTAAGATTATTGGCGCGTTACCTTACTTATACGAAATCAACCTGCGCCGCTTCCTGAGTCGCTTACAGCGTTTTGTCGATAGCGGGCAATTAATCGTGCGCCTGTGGAAAGATGGCGATAATACTTATCATCTGAAAGGAATGTGGGTTGATAATAATTGGCAGTTGATTACCGGTAATAACCTGAATCCACGCGCATGGCGTTTGGATCTGGAAAATGCCATTTTGATCCACGATCCTAAGCATGAGATGCACGAGCAGCGCGCTAAAGAGCTGGAGTGTATCCGTACTCATACTAAAGTTGTTTCACATTACCTTGAGCTTGAGAATATTCAGCAATATCCAGTCAAGGTTCGCAAATTGATCCGTCGTTTGCGCAGGATCCGTATCGATCGGCTGATTAGCCGCATTCTATAAATATAAAAACCCGGTTACATGCCGGGTTTTTTGTATCTAGCCAGAGGAGAGACGGCATGTGGTGCCCACCTTATCTTCGCCCATTACTTATCGCTCCACTGTTTTTTCTCAGTTCTGCATGCACGCACATGGCTAATGATAATTGGACCGGGAAAGATAAGGCACAACATTTCTTTGCCTCCGCCGTTTTAGCCGCCGCTGGCACTGCCTATGGTGAGCATCAAAACTGGTCCGATGCCAAGAGCCGTAATTTTGGCCTGCTGTTTTCTATCGGGATCGGGGCGGGTAAGGAGTTATATGATAGTCGTCAAGGTGGGACTGGCTGGAGCTGGAAGGATTTTGCCTGGGACGTCGCTGGTGCAATGACAGGTTACAGCCTTTATCAAGCGGCAAACTGACCCCACTACAGCAATAAACACGCTATTCCTACGATAAAACCTTACTTACCCGGTTCAAATCCTCACAGCTAAATCCATAAACAAAAAAAGCCACCTATCAAGTTAGCCTTCTGTTTTATTCATCGCTGTGACGGCCGGATTTGACTCACCTGCCCCTGCAATATTTGACTCACCTGACTATGAACCCTGCGGCGCAACCACTCTAAGGTCACTATTTATACATATTTCACTATTCTGCCCATAGCAAAAA
>NZ_JAZGQA010000439.1:0-830 GCF_048593855.1 Yersinia sp. 2542 StPb PI | reverse complement strand
AAATAGGTTTAGCAGTCAATATTCTCGTTAATTATAAAAACTTAAATAAGGAAATAAAGTATGGGAAAAGGACACAGTAATGTCATGAGTCAGGGCCGCCGTGGCTCAACTGATGGCGTCAAGGGCGTGCCGAGAGGGCTTAGTGCTGGAAATCCTAATATCTTTTTACCACCGACAGCCAACCGCCACATACTTTTATCTTTACCCCGACGCGGCCACCCGGCATGAATATCGGNTCGGTATCGCCGCCACCGGCCAGTGCACCGGTCTTTCCGCAGCATACCGGAACGGATATCAGCTTCGATCACTCCAATCTTAGCATGACATTTTTGTCTCCGAACGAGATTGATTTCCACGATTACGTCATTTGGTTCCCAGCAGCGTCGGGGCTGGAACCGGAGTATATTTATCTTAAAACGCCACGGGATGAGCCGGGAGTGGTCACCGGTCGTGGGCAGCAAGTTGCAGGCGTTTGACTGGCAGAGGCGGGTAAGGGGCTGGGGGTACCCATCCCGGCACAAATTGCCGATAAATTACGTAGCAGAAAGTTCAGTAGTTTTGATAGATTTAGGGAAGCGTTTTGGCAGGAGGTTGCGAATGACCCTGAATTGGCTGGGCAGTTTATCCCGAGAAATGTGACCCGAATGAAGCATGAAAGATCCCCTAGAGCTAGATTTGTTGATACTGTGGGAAAAAGACGCTCTTTTGAAATACACCATGTAAAACACATTCGTGATGGTGGAGATGTTTATAATGTAGATAATTTGCATGTGATAACACCCAAAAGACATATAGAGATTCACTCAAAGAAGGGCGAATGAAATGAAATT
>NZ_JAZGQA010000438.1:0-837 GCF_048593855.1 Yersinia sp. 2542 StPb PI | reverse complement strand
ATATTATCAGCTAGTGTGCTGTTTTGGGGTTCCGTGCACATTTCCTCTAAAAGCCCATCTTCAAGTCATATACATTGAATTTTAATGAAAAAAATTGTTAATTTTTAACATCATTTTTAATTTTTCTTTTCAGCCGAAAGTATGTCGCTCGCGAAACCCCTGTTTTTTCTGTCACATTGTTCACCGTTTCACCCTGCAAAATCAAGGTCAGAGCTGCCGGTGTCCGGGGATGAATCTTACGGCCAAATTTTACGCCTGCTGCCAGTGCTACTATTCTACCGTCATTAGTCCGTTCCAGGATGCGTTCACGCTCAGCTTCTGCCACTGCGGCTAGGATCTGGATAACCATTTTCCCCATAGTACCTTCGGTACTGAGGCCATTCTCCAGGAAGCGGATTGCTATCCCTTTTTTGTAGCAGCCATCAACAACACGGATCATGTCAGCGGTGTTACGTCCAAGACGATCCATTTTTGTGCAGATGATGACATCATCTTTCTCTGCACGGGCCAACAAGCGCTGTAACCCCTCTCGCTCATCCGTTGCCCCCGTCATCATATCTGTAAAAATGCGATCCTCGCGGATACCAGCACTTTTCAGCTCCATAATCTGATGCGTCAATTTTTGATGGCTGGTTGATACCCGGGCATACCCCAGTAATGCCATTTTTAGTCTCACTTATCGTTTTTGATACTGCGTGGTATCATAATGCACGAAATACGATTTTTGAAACCTACTTTCACGCTATTTTAGGCCGGTATCAAATATCTTAATATTTGATACCCTTCTGCACTTAGCATATATTTAACATTCAGGTGAGTACATGCAGAAGCATAAGA
>NZ_JAZGQA010000437.1:0-843 GCF_048593855.1 Yersinia sp. 2542 StPb PI | reverse complement strand
TCTGACACCTAAATACAAATAATAGTCACTTACATTTATAACACACGTTATCATATCATTACTCCAGGATTACCATCATTGTTTTGATATTTATTTTTTTCGTTTCAAATGGATATTTAATTACTAAAAAAAACGATAACAATTAATATATTCATAGCGAAACGGATCCTTTCATTACAAAGGTGAAAAGGATGATAGATATTCATTACAGTATTCTAATGCATGTATTATGCTCATTAATAATAAATGCTATGGTTGAACTAAATACACCTATAATTAGAATATCTACTCGACATTCTTTCTAATTTTGATGGATTTTCAGCTGACTTTAAGACTATAGCGAATAGAATTGTATTGTCGTTTTCCTGTAGGTAGGTAGCTAAACGAGTACCAAGAGCCAGTATAGTGTAATTCAATGTTCTGCAGATTATCGTGATGCCTATGTGGGGATTCGATATAACAAAAAAGACGACATTTTTACCAGCCACTGCAGAAGCATTTATCCTCCCCACATCCTCGGAAAAAACATCAGAAATCAGATTATTGCCCATGTCAATAGACTCAACAGAATTATGAGAGGAATTTGTGATGAAGGATAAGTTTGAATGAAATGCTAATTTGGGCATTATATTTCTCCAGCCCCCCCTTTTTTTTGATATTGCATGGAAAATCGAAGCATTAGCACTTTTCAATTTTTTGAATGATTTAGTCCAAAAGTCATGGTGCATTTTTTAATCTACCTAATGCCAGAATATGAATTAACATCTCAATTGTTTCGAAAGATACGTTAAAATATTTAATGTGGCAATACCGACCATATCCAAGCTAACACTCCAATATTGG
>NZ_JAZGQA010000436.1:0-864 GCF_048593855.1 Yersinia sp. 2542 StPb PI | reverse complement strand
CCTAACTGAATGTTGCGAGTTATTCTCATTAATATAAAAAATAGTATTCAGTATATGGTCATAGGACTGTTGTCCCATTAATGTCATAAACGATTTCGTGGCAATTGCATGGTAAATTTTGCTATTATCACTGGGTAATAATGGGTTTTTGTCCCCCGCCAGAATATTTACCCCCCAGGTATTAATAAAGTGCTCATTTACCTTTAGGATGTTAACTGTGGCTAGTTTGTCTTTTTCTTGCTGATTACTATGGAATACAGACGTATTCTGCCGAGACATGTCAAATGGCCGCCAGTTACTCAGCGAGATACTATTAACTCCAGCTGCATTCCTTAATTCATCTTGTAAATTGTTTATTGCGGTTTTTGATTTTAATTCGTCACTTAGTATAAATGTTATTACATTTTCTTTTTCATAACCAAAATTGTAATCTTTCATAAAATGCATCTGTGTCATTATACCCGCCCACAGGTATATGATGATACCTGCAATAATTATCTGCATGCAGAACATAATACGAGTCATATAGTGTGACTGTGATGATTGTGCAGCAATGCTGTGGCTATAGGTATTATTAGGCAAAGTCAGCGTCAGCAAAAAGAGGTAGTGGGCGAGTAAAATAGCTGCATAAGTTAGCGCCGTAGTAATAGATAACGCGGTTGAGAAGTNATAACTGCCATGAGTAAAGATAAGCTCTCTGGCACTATCGGAAAATTGCACGAGTGACATCAAAATAAAAAGAGCAACTAACAATACAAATGCAGTTTGGAATGTAGCAATAAAAAATGCTTCTGTGATTAGCTGGTAACGGGACGCGCCAACGGCTTTTTTTATATAGAAACTGTTTCTCTTCTTTGTATTTAT
>NZ_JAZGQA010000435.1:0-864 GCF_048593855.1 Yersinia sp. 2542 StPb PI | reverse complement strand
CTCACAACTTACACGGAATTGTATTGGCTAATAGTGGTAAAGTGCGTAAAGCAGAAGTGGCTATTGAAAAATCGCGGGCCTTATTTATTCCTGATGAGACGGCAATGAATAATCTTGCTGTAGTAGCAATGCTTGATAACCGTTATAGCGATGCAGTGAGAATATTATTACCTGATTATTTGGCGGGTAAAAAAAGCTCTTTAAGGTTACATAACCTGGTCTTTTCACTGATTCAACTCGGTGATACAACCTATGCAAAAAAAATCATTATTGCTGAAAAAATGGCTAAAGACCCGGATGAGTTAATACTCGCCCTAAGTCAAGTTCAGAGCCTTCAGCAAGAGAGATTAAGTGATAAAGGTGCGTAAATGAGTAAGATGAGAGAGCAATTCTCCTGTTCAAATGAGGGGTCGGTTACTATTGAGTTTACGGTAGTCTTTGTTCTATTTTTATTGACGTTACTCTCCTGTGCAGAGATAAGCCGTTTGCTCTATATCTCTGCCAGTTTAGATCTGGCGGTTTCAGAAGCAGTAAAATCGACTAAGAATAGAGAGGACAGCAATAGTGCCATATTGAGGCAAAGTTTAACTGCTCAGAATGGTATTTTAGGTGCTTTCATAACAAATAATAATGCGATTAATACTACTGTAGAATTTAGCAATAATATATCTGATCTCATTAATCAGATATACTCAGGCTCCGAAACGTCGCCACTGGCCAAATACACAGTAACTTATATCTATCACCCTCTTTTTTTCCCTATTCCCTCACACTGGGCTAATATCCAGTTATCACGCGAGGTGATTTTTGTACAAGAAAATCAATAATATAGACTTTATTAAAAACAACAATGGCTCAGCTATT
>NZ_JAZGQA010000434.1:0-868 GCF_048593855.1 Yersinia sp. 2542 StPb PI | reverse complement strand
AATAATATGACAAAATATCTCACCCGCGTTTTATCACATAACAACCTGCTTATATTTATCTTAGGGAACATAATGTTCTTCCTTAACGTTTAATATGCGATAAAAGAAATTGTTGGGTATTACTCACAATGGCTCTCCATTGCGGTAATTTTTCTACTGTAAAAGTCACTTCAACCAGTGAGCCTATTTCTGGTATCACAAAAAGGGCCTCACACCTGTAATACCTTTTCTCCAACGGGAGCCAGACACAATCAAATATCACGGGTATCCTCCCGTTAACTTCCGCCCAGTAATAACCATTAACATCCTCATCAAACCAATAAGGGCTATTCCTATCCTGTGGTTCTGCCCGGAATAATTTTGTGGTGGCTTTAACAAAAAAAAGCTCTAATTCATTAATATAAACAACCGGATCAAAAGTTTTATTCTCGTATTTTCTAAGTCTAAGATAGGCATCGCGCATAAAAGCAACATCAGTATCAGATCGTCTATACGGCTCAACACGCATTCTTAGCCCTTCATACTCCAGCCCCTGTTTATACCACAGCTCCTGATCCCCCGGCTGCATATCCGGCCAACTGGCGATCATTGGCAGCACCACAAAATTGGCATCACAACCTTTTTTATTATTAATAAAGTCCGGATCCCAGGCACTGGCCCCTTCATATTCCGCCCAGTAAATAATATAGCTATCCGGCACTTCCATTACATGACCATTAAATTTACCACAAACAAAACCGGGGCGATTTTCGGCGAAACTGAGTGATGACATTAGCAGAAAAGCCATTAGAAATAATATGACAAAATATCTCACCCGCGTTTTATCACATAACAACCTGCTTATATTTATCTTAGGGAACATAATGTT
>NZ_JAZGQA010000433.1:0-879 GCF_048593855.1 Yersinia sp. 2542 StPb PI | reverse complement strand
AGGAAAAATAAAGATAAAAATTTTGATGCAACTTCATCTTGGGAATGGGGGCGCGCGGGTAACGCAGCCAACAATTATGCTACAGTTAATGGTCATTGGTATTCCAGCGCCATTCTGGCTAATATGTTTTATACAAAGGCTAGCCACCAAGAAATAAAAAATGTTTGCATTAATACATTAAATAAAAAAGACATTAACTATAGTGACTTAATACCTTACGCATCTGATTACACTCTATCTTATTATTACTCATTCTGGAATGAAGGAAGTAATATTCCCTCAGTAGAAGTTGGCAAAGCGAAACTGGATAGAATGGTTGTTTTCGGCGATAGTTTATCTGATACGATTAATGTTTATAACGGTTCTTATGGAACAGTGCCAAATAGTAATACATGGTTTTTAGGGCATTTTTCAAACGGACTTGTTTGGCATGAATACCTGAGTAAAAAGCATATCAAGGTGCCTGGTTACACATGGGCAACGGGCAATGCAGAGAGTGGCAGTAATCTGATATTCTCAGGATTTAGTCAGCAATTAGACTCATTTGAGTCTTATATGAAAAAATCTAATGGATATGATATTGGTCAAACTCTTTTTCTTGCTATGTTTGGCGGCAATGATTTTATCACGGGAAACAAATCACCTGATGATATTGTTAATAACTATAAAACATCTTTAGTTAGATTGAAAAGTCTGGGAGCTAAGCAGGTTGCGATATTTACTCTCCCTGATTTCTCAACTATCCCTGCGGTTAAGAACTGGAGTCAATCCGACAGAGATAAGTTAAAAAACAAATCCACTGAGTTTAATACGAAACTAAGTTCGTTAATTAATTCTTTAAAATTAACTTATCCTGATGTCAAATGGATTATGCCAGAT
>NZ_JAZGQA010000432.1:0-907 GCF_048593855.1 Yersinia sp. 2542 StPb PI | reverse complement strand
ACAAAGGTACGCGCTGGTGTGATTTTAGTGGTGCACGTCGCCAGTGCCAATGCATATTGGCTGCAACTCAATAACGCACTTAGCAAAATTAATTTATTAAGCTTATTCATATTATTACTCGCTTTGTGATCATCGAAGCAGGTGTAAATTCCAATGTTTACTTATTAACTCATCTCACCGTGATGAAAATAAAGTGAGAATATTTGTAATCGCTTAGGTACTGTTTCTAATAATAATTAATGGTAAACGTTAGCCTTCCATCGGCTCTGCCGGGCTGTACTGTCGCACTGGTTTGGTAATACCGTGCGGATAATGGAATTTTAAACGTCGGTGTACCATCATTAGCTGGCGTAAATCTCGGGGTAGAGCCAAAATTAAATGGCACCGGTGTTTCGGTATTATTCCCCGAACCTAATTGAATCCCTACACCTTGAGCTGCGGGCATTTGTGTCGATGAGTTGACCGCCATAATGCCACTGGCAGAATTAATAATAGGGTTTGATGGTGTCAGTGAAACTGTAATGGTATTCGCTTTAGAGGCGCCAGTACCCTGAGTGCCATCGTTTGAATAAAAGAAATTTCGGCCATCCTCTTTCGTCCCATAAAAATAGGGGCAATCCGTAAATTTAATACTCGCATCTATCCACGGTGTCACACTGCCGACACTTTTAAATTCGGTATTTATATTATGACTGCCCAGTTGAACATTGATATTGCTGGGTGTTGTGCAGGTACGTGAAACTATATTGATCGAACCACCAAAGTTTGCCGTCAATATTGGCATGGTAGGTACACCCTGCACATTATAATCAACCCCAACCGTGAGGAGATTAGACCCAAGCAGAATACCGGGGGTTACCGGTCCTATCTTGACTAAAGAGATGTCGAATTCAGGTGCAAAGCTGCG
>NZ_JAZGQA010000431.1:0-905 GCF_048593855.1 Yersinia sp. 2542 StPb PI | reverse complement strand
TAATTGAAGATTATAGATAACGTTGCCAAATAACCGGATAAACGGCCTAATTGTCTGCACCAATAATGCGCAACGCACGGGCACAGATAGTGCAACAATGAGAGGAAGTATGTGAGCAGGTAATTAAAAAACAGAGTGGTGTTAATTCAGAGAGTGGTGAGAAGAGTGCCGCTTAATTTTAACGAAAAACAGGAGTGCCAAATTGCCACTCCTGTTTTGTTATTAATAATCTATATCAGATAGTTATATCGATATGATCAATTTTACTTTTTAGGACCACGTATACGTAGCGTCAAACCTTTCAGGAAATAACGCAAAGCCTGATCACCACATGGGCGGAAGTTTTTGCTGCCCTCTTTGCGGAACAGTGCATTTAGCTCAGGTTTGGATACTGGGAATTCAACCGCATTAAAGACATCGTGCATATCAGTATCTTTCAACTCAAATGCCACACGTAGTTTTTTCAATACAATATTGTTGGTAATGACTGGCTCTACCGCTGGGGCCGGGAACTTGTCATCTTTACCACGTCTAAAGAAGATCAAACCATTAAGGAAATGTGCCATTACCAGATCAGGGCAATCTTGATAACCGGCCTCATCTTCTTTTTTAAGAAAATTAACGACATCCGCATTGTTCACTTCAAAATCAGCCAGCTTAATGATTTCTGCTATCTTGATATCGTTTACGTTAAGCATGTAGCGAACACTACGGAGCACATCGTTGTTCATCATATTACTGCCCTATTCCTATTATTTAGAGTAGACGTGGGCGAATATCGCAAGAAAAACAAAAGGCTTCTTTCACGTCTAGCTGGCAGTATTGTATAGATTTACGTTGATTTTCTCAATGCAAATCTGATTAATGAGAAAAGTATGCATTCCGGTAAAATACATAAAACTCAA
>NZ_JAZGQA010000430.1:0-938 GCF_048593855.1 Yersinia sp. 2542 StPb PI | reverse complement strand
TTCAAAAGCCTCTTTCCCTAGCAAGGACAGTTGAGTAATTTCGCTAGGAAGATACTTTTTGGTAATTATTGGATAATAGGTCGGCGTTAGTGATAAGGGATTTGTAGTAAGTATATAGTCGCCATTTTTCGCCCCTTCATCATCAAATGCAACTTCAATACCAACGGCTGTTCCTATCTGGCCTCCACCATTTTTAATGAGATGCTCTGTTCTGGAATATTGGATACCTAATGTCACTTTACTTAATCGCCATTTACATTGTCCACCACCATCCATTGGAATTTGACTTCGATAGTTACCTGAGGTTTTATCAATCTCCATATTAATATTACGAGCCTGCGTACCTTTTAGTTGATACAACTTCATATCTACGTTGTATCGTTCTTTTTTGCATTCATCAGAAGTGTAAAATGCAACTAATGGAAAAGCCTCGGTATTGTTTGGTGCCTTAATTTCAACATCTACCCATTGATTATCACTCGGTGGTGAAATTGAATTATTTCTTTCCACGCAACCACTAAGTAATATAACTAACAACACAAAAAAACAAAGATGCAATTTTTTAAAGCTCATCATTAAGACGATACCTAAACTACTTAATTTTAATTTACTCATACTATTCAGCATCCTTTTTGCCATAAGCCGCAAAACGTTCGAGCGCTTCTGTTCCTCCACTCATAAATTTGGTTACCGTTAATGCCTGCGGCAGTAAATCCTCTAGGGACAAAAATAGGCCGTTCAATAAATAGTAAATGAGCAGTAAATTACATTGAACTCAACTTCTCAAAATCAGGAGTTACTTCACCATTAGATGTGACGCTTCCGTCGGGATATTCTATGTGAAAGAAATTACCCACACCTCTGTTCTTTGGCCCAATTTTTTTAACAATTTTAGACTCATCCAAGATGGGAGATAATTTTATGTTTATATTCTCATT
>NZ_JAZGQA010000042.1:0-27860 GCF_048593855.1 Yersinia sp. 2542 StPb PI | reverse complement strand
ATCCGACTTATATAAAAAAATACCGACAGTAATGGCGGTGACTAACCTGATATACCGTTTTTGCTGTAAGAAAAACTGCGGATGTTGCTGTTTTAAAGTCAATATCTGTGACGGTGTTAAATGATGAGCCAACATTATGAAGCTCCTTCCACAACGTGCTGACGTAATTTACCCGAGGTATAATCCAACAGCGATACCACAATAATAATCAGCAGCAATGTCATGCTCACCTGATCATAACGGTCCAATTTTATTGACGTCATCAGCTCCTGCCCAATCCCACCAGCACCAACCAGTCCTAGAATGGTCGATTGGCGGAAATTAATCTCCAGACGCATAAAGCTATAAGAGAGAAATATCGGTTTTACCTGTGGCCACAGCGCAAAACGCATTCGTTGTAATTTACCCGCACCACAGGCCGCCAGCCCACGCACTGGTTTATCAGATGCCGTTTCAAGCGATTCATAAAACAACTTAGTCAGACTGCCAATCGTATGTAATGCCAGTGCCAGAAAACCGGGAATTGCCCCGATACCAAAAGCCATAACAAACATCACTGCCCATGCCAATTCCGGCATGGTGCGTAAAAATGCCACAAAAGTTCGAATAGATAACCGTAACCAAGGCGGGCTTTGAGTATTATTCGCAGCCAGGAAGGCCAAGATAACCGCAACCACCACGGATAAAATAGTGGATGCTACCGCCAATTGCAGTGTTTCCCAAATCAGTGGCAACTGTATGGGTAACCGATAACCCCAATAAGCCAGAGAACCCTCCGTGTGACCATCGGCAAGTAAATTGTGCCAATGGAGTACCGGTATCGTTTCGGCTAGATAATCAAAAAAATGTGGTATGGAAATAAAAACAGTATGTAAATTAAACTCAGCAATACTTCCAGCACCCAGATAAATAATTGCCAGCGTTAATGACCAAATCAACGTTTCACGTTTTTGTTTACCGCGAATCTGCTGGTAGTAGTGGTTAAAATCAGTATTCAAAATAAGCTACCACCTAAAAGCAATAGCTCCGGCAAGCCAGAGCTATTTCGTTTTATCCGCCGGACCGAATTAACGATCACCTTTGGTTAATTCACGCTTCATATCAATGATAGTTTGATACTCGCTGAGGGATGTTTCACCAATATGCTGTTTGCCACCCATCGCTTTAATGAAACAACCGTGATCCTCTTTATCCAGTTTTTTAACCGCGGCGACTAATTGCGCTTTAAATTCAGGCGGTAATGCACTGCGGACAAGAATCGGGCCGTTGGGGATCAGTGGCGACTGCCAGATGATACGGATCTGTTTCATTAAATCCGGGTGATCCATACGAATCATGCGCGTAAATGCACCACTGGTATAACCGGTGTTATAGTCACCGATCATGGAAGCCCAGGTGACAGCACCGGCGAATTGTCCGTTAATGACACCCAGAATATCTTGTTCATGACCACCAGAGAATGTCACGCTAGAGAAGAAGTCGTTATATTTATTATCCGGTGTTCCACCAAATTTCTGTTTAAAACTTTGATTAGGGATTAAAAAACCGGAGGTTGAATCTGGGTCAGCAAAACCGAACGCTTTACCTTTCAAATCTTCAATTTTCTGATAAGGGCTATCCGCTTTCACCACAACCACAGAGTGATAACCGCGTGATTTGTCAGTATCATCGATAGCAATACCTACAATATCAACGGCTTTAGGATCTTTAATATAAACAGAGGCAAAAGAGGAAGGAGACATACTTAATACCAAGTCAATCTTCCCACCTAATAGGCCTTGTATTACGCCAGAATAGTCTGATGCATTATGCAAGTTTGTTTTTACATTTAACTCTTTATCTAAAAACTCTTTGACACACATATTATCGCCAATTTGTTGTGTCGCATTCTGCCCACCAAGAATACCCAGATTAATTTCTTTTGGTGCATCCGCTGCTGTAGCATTAAATACTATCAAACTTGCCACTAATGAGGTAAGACAAAGTACTTTTTTCATTAAAATAACCTATTCTGATAAAGGGATAAGTGGGGATTAATGCAAAAGCTCAGTGGATTCGTCGCTGTAAATATCTTGAATAATAGAATCATTTAACAGTGAAGGATGCCCATCAAAGACAATCCGCCCGTGGGCAATCCCAATCACTCGGGTGCAATAGTCTTTCACCAAATCAACAGAGTGTAAGTTCACAATCACAGCAATATCGTTTTCACTTATTTTCTGTAATGTATTCATAATGCGGGTTGTGTTTTTTGGATCTAAAGAAGCGACAGGTTCATCAGCCAATAATATTTTGGGGTTTTGCATCATGGCGCGGCAAATGGCCACCCGTTGCATTTGGCCGCCAGAGAGATTCTCTGCACGCTGCAACGCATGGGGTAACATATTAAGCCATTGTAATAACTCAATTGCTCTAGCCCGATCTTCATCAGCAAATATTTTGAAAAATGATTTAAACGTGGAGGTGTAACTCAGGCGGCCTAACAAAACATTAGTAATAACATCAAGGCGGGGGACCAAACAGAAATCTTGGAAAATCATGCCGCATTTTGCGCGCCATTTACGCATCTGCTTGGTTGTTAGTGCTGCAATATTTTGCGTATCGCCATTGTCATGGTAATTAATAATTTCACCCGCACTGCTGGGGATCGTGCCATTTAAAACATGTAATAATGTTGATTTCCCGGCACCGGAGCGGCCAATAATTGCAACAAATTCACCGGCATGGAGTTCAAAATTAATATCATCCAGCACGCGGTGTTGTGATTGGTACGCTTTAACTAATCCCTTAACGGCAAGTACCTTCTTACGCGGTTCTTGCACCGCAGCCGGATAGTCAGCCACAGTGAATTTGCGTAATGCCTGGCCCATAACATGTCTCTCAGATTGCCTGTCGTCATGAGCTATTAACGGATAATTCTATTGCATCTTGATGAAAGTTTTATGAGAGAAAGGTGACAAAAAATAGCCACCTTTCTTATACTTTACTCAATTACAGGATATTGATGAGTATCTAACTTCTTAATTTACGGTAGACGAACAGTACAACCAGTGAACCAATAACCGCCACGACAAAGCTACCAAAATTAAACCCATCAACTTTGCCCATACCAAANAAGACACTAATATAGCCCCCCACCAGGGCACCGACCACGCCAAGGATTACGGTCATAATAAAGCCACCGCCATCCTCTCCGGGCATAATCCATTTAGCCAAAACACCGGCGATAAGACCAAAAATAATCCAAGATAGTATGCCCATAAACACCTCCATAAAATTAATATTTGCTGATAACTGATTTGACTACCCACTGTTGTTGATCCGCCTTTCAGCTTTGCGTTCAATCTTAAACATAGGTCTCAGGTAAACATAACGGGCTTAACCTGACAGTCTTAAAGCAGCTAACATCATTAAGTTAAGACCCGATTAACAAAATCTGCAAATCAGACCAGCCAAGTTAAATACAAATCAAATAACCGGCTGTCGCGGGGTGAAAACATGATTAATTCCCTGCTGTTGTAGCTTTTTCAATAAATCATATCCACCATTTGGCACACTATGCGCAAACTCTCGTTCGCTTGTAAAAACAGGGCTGACCCAATACATATTAACCGGATCACCTTGTTGAAGAGGTAGAGTAAGATTGTCTGCATCAGCATATAACGCTGATGATAAAATATAGCCTTCATAACCCTTAGGGGCGACAGCCGACTCCAGTGTATGCCCTTCGCCAAGCCAGGTTATTTTACTCCAGGGAACGTGGGCAAATCCTGCCAGCGCACTGGCCATGTGAATAGCGTTGTCTTCGTTGACATATTGGCTATCAATTGCAATCGCCATTTCCAAGCGCCGGTATTTAGCTGCATCATCATTAAATAATATTTCAACCCATGGCTGAGGACGAATACTGACCCCCACGGTCAGAAAGTAATATATTCCCTCTTTCTCATGTTGAGAGATGGCCATTGGCGGCCACGTCCCCTGATCGATGGCATAATATTTTACCGATGGACCGAAGTGCTGTTCATAATATTGAATATATTCAGCTTGTAATGCAGGCCACGGATTTCCCTCTTCCTGTTGCCAGGCCCGCCAAAATTGACGAGTATGTTGCGCATTGGCATATTGTGTATTCGTTGAAGCTGACCCCAGAGGTAATGTCAGGGGATTATCTTTAATACAACTGGCGGAATAGCAAATTGAGTGATCAATATAGAGGCTCCAGCCAGGAATAATTGCTAACAGTTGTCCCTGATACCACAATGCCGCACCGTCGTCACTTTCAGACCAGACTATCGTAATATATTGCGCATCCAGCTCCGCCTCACCCGCCACATTACGGCAGAACTCTGCGGCTAATCGTGGGGCCAACCCTTGTTCAAGGGCGGTATTATCAGCCGATTGTGGCGCAGCAACCAGATTTCTCACCCAACAAGCACGCACGGGAAAACGCTCTTCAAATGCCTCCTGCGGATAAATATAGAAGTAAACAACCCGATTATCCTGTTGCACCACAGCAACCAATGTCTGGTTTTCATTACTGACTTCGGCCAGTACCTCAGATTCTTTCATATCGCCTCAACTGTATCGGCAAAGGGTTTCAGGCGAAACATACTGTATTGCCTGCTGTAAAATAAGCCTATTAGCGGAACACAGATAATCTCATGCTAATAACTTTAATACTGGTAGTGTAAAGCATGGCATAGTGTAAAACGTCTTATCCCTTTAAATCATCAGCAAAAGTCTCAAAAATACGCCGAATGCGATTATTATTTGAATCTTATTTTTTATAATCGATTCAATATGATCCTATAGTGACCGATCGTAATTATAGACTGTCACCTCAATACCTATAACCAATAGTTGATAGTCTACAGCCTGAATTCACGCTAAAATAAAACCATTATTTCTCGCAGAATTGAGGGTTCACATGGCATATATACCGAAGAATTACACCCGGCTGGAAAGTCGCTATCGGGAGAAAGCACTGAAAATTTTTCCGTGGGTCTGCGGTAAATGTTCACGAGAGTTTGTTTATTCCAATCTGCGAGAGCTGACGGTTCACCATATTGACCATGATCATAGCAATAACCCAGAAGATGGCAGCAATTGGGAGATGTTATGCCTTTTTTGCCATGATCATGAACACTCTAAATACACCGAAGCAGACCAATATGGGTCGACTGTGATTGCCGGGGATGATGCCCAGAATGATCAGGGTGTTGCTACCCATAATCCATTCGCCAACCTAAAGTCTTTGATGAAGAAATAACGCTGTCTGGCCGTGGTATGCAACACGGCCGACATGACATCACCATCGGCTAAAAACCTAATAGCTGCCGGTAAGATTGCGTTTCTTGTTGTTGTGGCAATAGTCCTAATTTATCGGCTAACTGTTGGCATTCGACTTTAAGGCTATCCAGGGCCGTAGCATCATCAGTCATGATGGCTATTTCGGCAAAGTCGCCAAGACCCGCCAAGCTATCAACCGTGACATGAAACTTTCCAATAAAGTAGATACTCCGTATTTTTTCCAGCATAAATGCTGGCTGATAGCCTAACGTCGCCAGCATGCTTTGAACCTTGGTTATATCCTCAATATTGCTGGCCTCACAGCGTTCAGTTCCCGGCCCTTTTACTATCCATAAACGAATACCTGACGGGTTCATCTCACGTAAAACCATACTGACCTGTTTAGCCGCTAAATCACCGCCGTTGGCTTCCAGATAGATATCTTTTTCATGATTATTGAGGGTAAATGGCAATGCTTGATGTAATGCTAGTTGTTCATGTAATTGGCTGATGTTCGATAGATGGAACTTTAACTCAACTTCATATTTACCAACAAAATGCTCACTCATAAATGCCTTACTAATCAGTGTAATCATTAAACCCGATCCTATACCTCATCACGTAATGATCAAAATACTTATCAATATCCCCATGGCTCAACCTAGCCTTGATACGCTGAATAATTTTCTGATTAATCATTAATGTTGGTAATGTTTAAACGGCGGAAATGATGAAGGTTGAAGACAATTTAAGCACTAATAACGAGAGCTAGCTCACAAAGCAAACGATTCATCAGGAAACCCTTTCCTCCCTCATGTTTACTTCATGGCATCCGAAGATGCGGTTTGCTATCAGCCGATACGTGGATGAATGCTAACAAAAGTCAATGCCATTACAGGGAGCGGCACCAATGAATCAATCCAATGATGAAAAAAGGCAAACCTTGCTGAACCAGTTGCAGCAGATTGTGGGTGCGCGCTACTTGCTAACCGGCGAACGGCAGACAGAGCGTTATCGTACGGGTTTCCGCTCAGGAGCAGGGTCTGCTCTTGCGGTGGTGTTCCCTTCGACGTTATTACAGCAATGGCAGTTGCTACAAGCCTGTGTGGCCGCCGATACCATTGTTATCATGCAGGCAGCGAACACCGGGCTGACAGAAGGCTCAACCCCCAGTGGTAATGATTATGATCGACCCATTGTTATATTAAATACTTTGCGCCTCAATCAAATCCAGCTATTAAATGATGGAAAGCAGGTTATTGGTTTTCCTGGCAGTACGCTGAATCAATTGGAAAAACGTCTGAAACCTTATGATCGTGAACCCCATTCGGTCATTGGGTCCTCTTGCATCGGAGCCTCGGTGGTGGGGGGCATTTGTAATAACTCAGGGGGGTCATTGGTTCAAAGAGGCCCTGCCTACACCGAAATGGCACTGTACGCACAGATTGATGCTCAGGGTGAGTTACAGTTAATCAATCATTTAGGAATTAATTTAGGCAATACGCCAGAAGAGATTTTGCAACGGCTGGAACGGGGTAAATATCGTGCCAGCGATATTGCACAAGGTACACAACAAGCCTCCGACCACGAATATGCTACGCGAGTAAGAGATATTGATGCGCCGACCCCTTCGCGTTTTAATGCCGATCCAAGACGATTATTTGAAGCCTCGGGATGTGCCGGTAAATTGGCCGTATTTGCAGTACGGCTTGACACTTTTCCCAGTGAAAAACAGCAGCAAGTCTTTTATATCGGCACCAATCAGACTCAGGTATTGACTGAATTACGCCGTGCAATTTTACGTGACTTTAAACATTTGCCCGTCGCTGGTGAATATATGCATCGCGATATTTTTGATATTGCTGAAGTGTACGGCAAAGATACCTTTGTCATGATAAATAGCATGGGTACCAATAATATGCCCCGTTTCTTTACCCTAAAGGGCAAAATTGACGCGCGGCTTAGCAAAGTTCCTTTTTTAATCGACCATTTAACTGATCGAATTATGCAAGGCTTCAGCCAGGTACTGCCCAACCATTTACCTAAACGCCTCAAAACATATCGGAGTAAATATGAGCATCATTTGATGCTTAAAATGTCAGGTGCAGGTATTCCTGANGCACAGCAGTTTTTGAAGGACTTTTTTGCGAAGGCGGAAGGTAACTTCATTACTTGTACCGCTGATGAAGGCAAGAAAGCCTTTTTACACCGCTTTGCCGCAGCCGGTGCTGCTGTGCGCTATCACGCTGTTCACGCTGATAAAGTGGAGGATATTCTGGCTCTGGATATTGCGCTACCGCGCAATGAAGAACAATGGTTTGAGACACTCCCGGCAGAAATAGACCAATGCCTGGTCGCCAAACTCTATTACGGCCATTTCTTGTGCCATGTCTTCCATCAGGACTATATTGTGAAAAAAGGTGTTGATACCCAGGCATTAAAACAAAAAATGCTGGCACTGCTGAATGACAAAGGGGCGGAATATCCGGCTGAGCACAATGTGGGGCATCTCTATATAGCCAAACCAGCCTTAAAGGATTTTTACCAACAGATAGACCCAACCAACAGCTTTAATCCTGGGATTGGTAAAACCTCAAAACGTAAATCCTGGCAGAAAGAATAATATCACACCGATACTGGGCTCCATATCAAGTCGAATTAGGCATTATCTGAATTCAAGTCTTCTATCTCCTGAATTCTGCCAAACAAACTATAGTCATAGTCTAGAGCCAACGAGGTTGGTGCGGCTAACAAATGTTAGTCGGTATTAATGCTAAATCTGGGAGACAGAATGAAAATAATACTGTGGATTATCGCCATTATTTTTATTGTCGGGTTGTTGACGATTACTGGTGTGTTTAAATTAATTTTTTAATGGTTATCAGAGAGATGTAAATATCCGCCAATTGCTTTAAGCAGAATTTGCAGCCCGCCTGCAAATTCTGCTATCTACTGACGGTGTTCTCTACCTATTCCGACACCTGAGCTAAACGCCCTTGCGCATCTTTTTGCTGACGATAGCTTTTGGCAGCCCCAGGGATCGGCGCGGCTTTACCGGTTTCCATCCAACTGCGTAGGCGGTTTGCATCTGCAAAATGCGTATATTTACCAAAGGCATCTAACACCACAAGAGCTACAGGACGATTGCCAATGACGGTCCGCATTGCCAAACAGTGCCCTGCTTGATTCGTAAAGCCGGTTTTAGTGAGCTGAATATTCCATTTATCGTTATAAACTAAATGGTTAGTGTTACGAAATGGCAGCGTATAATCAGGGTCACGGAAAGTTGCCATTTTCTCAGTGGTGGTGCTTAGTTGCCCAATCAGCGGGTATTGTTTGGTCGCCACCAGCAACTTGGTCAAATCATGCGCGGTCGAGACATTATCAATCGACAGACCTGTTGGCTCAACATAACGTGTTTTGGTCATTCCCAAAGATTTCGCTTTCGCATTCATTGCGTTAATAAATGCGTTATAGCCTCCGGGATAGTGATGCGCCAGACTCGCCGCAGCGCGGTTTTCCGATGACATTAATGCTAATAGCAGCATATCTTTGCGACTGATTTCACTGTTTACCCTAACCCGAGAAAATACCCCTTTCATTTCTTTAGTTTGATGAATATCTACTGAGATAATCTCATCCAGTGGCAATTTGGCATCCAACACCACCATTGCGGTCATCAGTTTGGTGATCGACGCAATGGGTACCACTTCATCAACATTGTTAGCGTAAATCACTTTATTTGTTTGTAAATCAACCACCATCGCGCTGCCGGATGCCAGTTCCAAGGGCGTTTTCCCTTTAATTTCAGCCGCCCCACCACTGGCAGAGGCTAAAGGAACAACACTGATACCGGTAGATAAAAGCAAAAAACTTAATAGTGCAAAACGGATTTTCACATGCATGTTCGTCAGCTTAGATAGGTTGTCGGGAGTGATTGTGGTTGGTTCGGCGCATTATAAATTACAGTAATGCACGGCGCACCACACATTCTTCAAATGATTGTTACAAAGATTAAAGCTGCCTAATTGCTACTCACCGGTAAACACTTTTCAAAGAAAGGAACAAAGACTTATTGTGAGCATTATTTTGAAAGATAGTGATTGTTTATAAAATAAGCAAGCAGCCATCGTGGCTCAATTTAGGTCAGGATAATTCAATTTTGCTAAATTGTGCGGGATGTGACGTTAATTGGCGGAAAGATTAGCGCTATAAATCTAAACAGATTATCAATAATGACAAAAAAAACGCTTGCTAGACTAATTATTACCCTATAATTGCCAACATAATTTTTAGATATACCCTAAATAATTCGAGTTGCAGGAAGTCGGCAAGCGAGAGACAAATCGGTCGGGAACCGATTTGAACAGCATTTATGCTGCCCGCAGGGTGAGGCTCATTAACCCCGATAAGCTTACATGAGTAAATGATTCGGGTGATTGAACGTAGCCAATGCAGCTGCTACTTGAAGTATGACGGATATAAAACTGATTCATAGGTATTTATATGGGAACAACAATCTTTGGTATTCTCTTTGGTGTATTTCTAATCGCGGCAGGTTTAGCGGATATTCATGATGAAAATCTAGCATCACTAACCTTCTGGGTTGACGCATTGCTGATTCTTGTTGGTGCAGTATTCCTATTGGGTATTGCAAAGTTTATCGGGCGTAAGAAGAAATAGCAGTGATATTTATCAGAAAAGGCCGCGCACGGCCTTTTCATTGTCAGCCTGTTATACCAAATCACTCATCACTAATTGTGCGATTTCAAAGTAAATAATCAGGCCCGTACCATCAATAAAGGTAGCAATAAAAGGTGCGGAGACCACCGCAGGATCAATTGACATCCGTTTTAATACCATCGGAATAATCGAAGAGACAATGGCACTCCACACGGTGATAGCAACAACAGTTAAGCTCACCACAATGGTGACTTCCATCCCTACGCCCAGGAACCAAGCGCGGATCCAGGCCGCCAGCCCAATCGTTGTTGCCACCATCAGAGAAGTAGAGACCTCTTTACGCAATACCGCCCCCACATTGCGCAGACTCACCTCCCCCAAAGCCATGGCTCGTACCAGAGTCGAGGTGATTTGCGTACCACTGTTACCACCGGTTCCAATCAGTAATGGAATAAAGAAAGCCAGCGCGATAGCGGCTTCCAATTGCTCTTCAAACGCTTTCAATACTGTTCCGGTATAAGCTTCTGCCACAAATAACAGTAATAACCATATAACGCGTTTACGCCATAATGTTATCGGGCTAGTTTGCAAATAAGGCTCGTCGAGAGGCAAACTGGCTCCTTGCCGTTGGGCATCCTCAGTATTTTCATCTTCGATCAATTCGGCAATATCTTTCGCCCGTAATACCCCCACTAATTTTCCGTGGCTTAATACCGGAACAATATCCAGGCCGCTTTTTGCCAGTAAACTTGCCGCTTCATGGCGATCTTGATCTGGAGATAGTGAGAAATAGCTCTGATTGATAATTTGGAATACTTTTATATCCGGCTGATCTTCAGTCAGTAAATTCTTAACCGAGAGTAAGCCGACCAAATGCTGCTTGCCATTTGTTACCAACAATTGCGTTGGTATTTCATTATCTGAGATATTCTGCAAGAAATAGGCTTTAGCCTCAGTGACTGACATATCAGCCGATACCGTAATATAAGCATCGCTGATATAGGCACCTAAGGTGGACTCTTTATCTTCGCCTTGATTGGATTGGTTTGGTATTGCTAAATCGAAATGTGAACTCATAAATGACCCTATTACTGTTATAAATTAACTAAACAGTCCTCACATAGGGGCGTAACCAGATTAGAGAGTGCTCAATGGCTATCTCCGTGTCTAAGTTTTAGCACTATACAACGTATCTGATTTCTCAGAAGTTACTTTGGGTTATACCTTAATCCGATATAACCTGTCCTAACCTTGGGCGTCTCTGGACGTCGTCAGATCAGTAACCTGTGTTTGTATAGGAGCCTCGCCTAACGAGATACTGCATTTAAAATGCAGGCACACTATAAACGCGATACTTAAAGCAAATCAAAAGAATAACTATTCTTGTTTAAGCTATATTTAAGGTTAGGATTTATATGGCTAATATATAAGTAATAGAAAATTCATACCCGCAGAATAGCCAACGCAATATCTTTTGAGTTTTTTAACGCACGGATTTCACTGAATAAATCTGTGGCTTCAGCATATTCTTTACGTAAATAACCCAACCACTGTTTGATGCGGGCAACATGATACAGGCCGGTATCGCCCTGCTTTTCCAACTGCACATATTTTTGCAGCAGTTTTACCACTTCAGACCAAGCCATACGCGGTTCGTTATACTTCACCACCCGGCTCAGATTCGGTACATTTAATGCCCCGCGCCCTAGCATCACGGCATCACAGCCCGTGACCTTCATGCACTCCTGCGCGCTCTGGTAATCCCAGATCTCACCATTGGCGATCACGGGGATAGTCAGCCGCTGGCGTATTTCGCCAATCGCTTGCCAATTAATGCGCTCGGCTTGATAGCCATCTTCTTTGGTGCGGCCATGTACTGCCAGTTCAGTCGCGCCCGCTTGTTGCACTGCGTCTGCGATTTCAAACTGACGAGCGCCAGAATCCCAGCCCAAACGAATTTTGACTGTGACTGGCAAGTGGGCAGGCACGGCTTCACGCATCGCTTTGGCCCCCTGATAAATCAATTCAGGATCTTTCAGCAATGTGGCACCACCGCCACTGCCATTCACCAGCTTTGAAGGACACCCACAATTGAGATCGACACCGTATGAGCCAAGTTCTACCGCGCGAGCCGCGTTTTCCGCCAGCCACTCAGGATATTGACCCAATAATTGAATACGAACTAAGGTGCCGGAGGGAGTACGGCTTTGATGATGTAATTCAGGGCAGAGACGATAGAAGGATTTTGCTGGCAAAAGTTGATCGACCACCCGTAAAAACTCAGTGATACAAAGGTCATAATCGTTCACTTCGCTGAGGAGTTCGCGCACCAGTGAATCTAATACCCCTTCCATCGGCGCCAATAATACTCGCATGCTAATTACCCTGATCCATTATCCGCACTCGCCCAGTATAAGCGTAAAAAAGACCGGCAATGATACGGGGGAATTGAGGTGTAAAACAAGGAATAACCCAGCAGGAACGCCAATTCAGATGAAAAAAAACCGCCTCAAAGAAGCGGTTTGATCAGCGAAAGGGATTACTGCTTATTCGCCTGGTTTACTGCTACGGCCACGTGAAGCAGGGCCAGCCGGGCGACGTTGACCATCAGCCTGGCTACGTGGGCGACTGTTACGGCTATCGCCGCGACCGGCTGCACCACCGCCATTCTGTGGACGGCCTGCGCTGCTACCACGCCCCATTCCTGGACGTTGTGCGCCACGACCCTGACGACCATTTTGAATCGGATCAGCTTTGATGCTTGGGTCCGGCTCATAGCCATCCAGCGCGATGCGCGGAATTTCACGCTTCAGTAAACGCTCAATATCACGCAACAGTTTATGCTCATCAACGCAAACCAGTGAAATCGCTTCACCGGTGCGTTCCGCGCGGCCAGTACGACCAATACGGTGCACGTAATCTTCTGGTACGTTAGGCAATTCATAGTTAACCACATGGGGTAACTGATCAATGTCCAGACCACGGGCAGCAATATCAGTGGCTACCAGAACCCGGATTTTACCGTCTTTAAAATCAGCCAATGCACGAGTACGCGCGCCCTGGCTCTTATTACCGTGAATTGCCGCGGAGGTAATGCCGTCTTTATTCAATTGTTCAGCCAAATGGTTAGCACCATGCTTAGTGCGGTTAAACACCAACACTTGCTGCCAGTTGCCCTCACCAATCATCTGAGACAATAATTCACGTTTGCGGTTTTTATCCACAAAATGAACACTTTGCGCAATTTGTTCAGAAGCTGTATTGCGGCGCGCGACTTCAACGGAAGCCGGGTTGTTCAACAGCTTGCTCGCCAGACCTTTAATCTCATCTGAGAAGGTGGCGGAGAACAGCAAGTTCTGGCGCTTAGCGGGCAGTTTTGCCAATACGCGACGGATATCGTGAATAAAGCCCATATCCAGCATGCGGTCAGCTTCGTCCAATACCAAAATTTCGATCTTGGACAAATCTACTGCGTTCTGATGTTCCAGATCCAGTAAACGGCCAGGCGTCGCGACTAAAATATCAACACCACCACGCAGTTTCATCATCTGGGGGTTAATGCTAACGCCACCAAATACCACCAGCGAACGTAGCTTCAGATATTTACTGTAACTCTGTACGTTTTCGTCAATCTGCGCAGCCAGCTCACGGGTCGGCGTTAAGATCAACGCACGTACCGGGCGACGGCCTTTAATTGGCTGTTGATCCTGACTAAGCAGTTGCAGCAATGGCAAGGTGAAACCAGCGGTTTTACCGGTACCGGTTTGCGCACTGGCCATTAAATCACGGCCTTCCAGTACCACAGGGATTGCCTGACGTTGAATCGGTGTCGGCACAAGGTAGCCCTGCTCTTCAACAGCACGCAGGATGTCGGCGTTTAGGCCGAGAGAATCAAATGACATATTACAAGAAGCTCCAGATCTTCCCAATCCCAACGATATCGTCAGGTGCAGTTTCAAGGGAAGATTATCAGACGAGGCATGAATTGAGGCATTACCACGAGGATTGGCACAAACTGCAGTGCACCATTGCGGCTGATTGTAGCAGATCTTTAGCAAGAAAAGGGATATTTACACATTTCTTAAGATTTTTATTAGCGCAAACATCAAGAGAATTGATTTATTACTTGTCATTTATCCATCCCTGATCGCAAAAACCAGGCTTTTATCCGCGCTGACTTTACATATTCTTTGGGACGACCTAAAGTTAATCATATGATTGATTAATTGTTCGACTACCTCTTAGCATTTAACTAATTTCTATTTATTGAGTATGGTGACGATGTCTCATTCCACACCTCATTCCTTAATATTATCCACGCCCGTTACCAGCCGTGGTGAGCAAGCCCGCCAACAATTGATTCAGGCGGCTACCGAATTATTCGGTGAGTTAGGCCTGAAAGGGGCTACAACTCGGGATATCGCCCAGCGGGCAGGACAGAACATTGCGGCCATCACCTACTATTTCAACTCTAAAGAAGGGTTGTATCTGGCGGTCGCGCAACAAATAGCGGATTTCATTCAGCAGACCTTCTCACCGCTGGCGCAAGAGATTGACCAGTTTCTCCAACAACCGATTCACGCACAAACCGCCGAGCAACAGTTGCATTTTATTCGCCGTGGGTTGCTGGAATTCAGCCATCTAATGACGCAGCCAGAAACGTTGAATATGAGCAAAATCATGGCGCGTGAGCAACTCTCCCCGAGCGATGCTTATCCACTGATTCATGTGCAGGCTATTGCGCCATTACACCAAAAACTCAATCTGCTGCTGGCCGCATTTATTGGTGCTGATGCCAGTGCAACCAAAACGATTCTTCATACCCATGCCTTGATTGGTGAAGTGTTGGCCTTTCGCATGGGGCGCGAGACTATCCGCCGCCAGGCCGGTTGGCTGGATATTGGTGAGGCTGAAAGTGAAATGATCAATCAGGTACTTATCGAACACATTGACCTGCTGCTTTACGGATTGCGGGACAAATCAGTACGGTGAGCGTATTGAAGGGGTCGTTATAAAATTGTAGCTATAGACATGGTCGATAGGGAGCATTATGAATCGCAAGAAGATTATAGTGGCCGTCGTTATTGTTGCCCTACTGGCGGCGATAGGTTATGGCTGGAACTACTACCGTCAACAACACGACGCATCACTGACGCTGTACGGCAATGTGGATATTCGCACAGTGAATTTAGGCTTTCGGGTCGGTGGTCGGCTGGCGTCTCTGGCTGTCGATGAAGGGGATAAAATCCAGCCAGGGGAAGTTCTGGGGAAACTGGATGACGGCCCTTATCTCAATGCACTCAAACAAGCGCAAGCCAATGTTCAAAGCGCGCAAGCACAATTGGCTTTATTGAAGGCAGGATACCGTGACGAAGAGATAGCACAGGTAAANTCTGAAGTTGCTCAGCGAGAAGCGGCATTTAGCTATGCCGATAGTTTCCTAAAACGTCAACAAGGGTTGTGGGCAAGTAAAGCCACCTCGGCCAACGAGCTAGAGAATGCTCGAACTGCCCGTAATCAAGCACAGGCTAATCTGCAAGCCTCCAAAGATAAACTCGCACAATATTTGAGTGGCAACCGGCCACAAGAAATTGCGCAAGCCGAAGCGAATCTGGCCCAAAGTGAAGCTGAACTGGCTCAAGCTCAACTCAACCTGCAAGACACTACCCTGCTCGCGCCATCAGCGGGTACCGTACTCACTCGCGCGGTTGAGCCGGGGACCATTTTATCCGCCAGTAACACCGTATTTACCCTGTCACTGACCGATCCGGTATGGGTACGGGCCTACGTCAGTGAGCCCCACTTGAATCAGGCCATCCCCGGTACCGAAGTCGACGTATTTACCGATGGCCGCCCGGACAAGCCATATCACGGCAAAATAGGTTTCGTATCACCCACGGCGGAATTTACCCCTAAAAGTGTCGAAACGCCTGAGCTGCGTACCGATCTGGTTTATCGCTTACGTATCATTATCACTGATGCCGATGAATCGTTACGACAAGGTATGCCTGTCACCGTTCGTTTCGCACAACCTTAAGGCGGCATGAGCTATGAATGGAATCCAGCATCTTATTACTTTGGAGGGTGTTGAAAAACGCTTCCCCGGACTGGATAACCCCGCCGTCGCCAGCCTGACGACCGAGATCCGCAGTGGTGCAGTCACCGGTTTGGTTGGGCCGGACGGGGCTGGTAAAACCACCCTGCTCCGTATGCTCGCCGGATTACTCAAACCCAGTCAAGGCAAGATGACGGTGGTCGGGCTGGACCCGTTAGAAAACGATCGCCAGTTACATTCTATTCTCGGATATATGCCACAAAAGTTTGGTTTATATGAAGACCTCACGGTGATGGAGAACCTGACGCTGTATGCCGATCTACGCGGGGTTACCGGTGAGCTTCGCCGCCAAACATTTGAGCGCCTGCTGACGTTTACCGATTTAACCCGCTTTACTGACCGGCTGGCGGGAAAATTGTCCGGCGGGATGAAGCAAAAACTGGGCCTGGCCTGTACTCTGGTCGGTCAGCCCAAAGTACTGTTGCTCGATGAGCCGGGCGTCGGCGTTGACCCGATTTCACGCCGCGAGCTATGGCGCATGGTGCATGAGTTAGCGAGCGATGGCATGCTTATCCTGTGGAGCACGTCATATCTGGATGAAGCAGAGCAATGCCGCGAAGTGTTGTTGCTAAATGAAGGGAAGTTGCTGTACAGCGGTGCGCCGCAAAGCCTGACACAACGGATGAGTGGGCGCACAATTTTGCTGGCAGCGCAAACCGGGACCAACCGTAAACTGTTACAACATGCGCTGGCATTGCCCCAAGTGAGTGATGGGGTTATTCAGGGGAAGTATGTGCGGTTAATCCTCAAGCCCGACGTGGATCACAGCCAACTATTGCCACTACTCAATCAACCCAATGCCGAGATAACGGAAGCAGAACCGCGCTTTGAGGATGCCTTTATCGACCTGTTGGGGGGCGGCCCCGCCAGTGAGTCCGCGTTGGCGAAAATCATGCCCAAAGTTGCAGGTAGCCATCAGGAGACCGTGATTGAAGCCCAAGAGTTAACCAAAAAATTTGGCGATTTTGCCGCTACCGATCATGTAAATTTTCAGGTCAAACGCGGTGAGATATTTGGTCTGCTCGGTCCGAATGGGGCGGGTAAATCCACTACCTTTAAAATGATGTGCGGTCTGTTAGTCCCCAGCTCAGGCAAAGCATTGGTACTGGGAATGGATCTGAAAACCAGTTCAGGTAAAGCACGACAACATTTGGGCTATATGGCGCAGAAATTCTCGTTGTATGGCAATCTGACCGTTGAACAAAACCTGAAGTTTTTCTCCGGCGTTTATGGTCTGCAAGGCAAAACGCAACGCGATAAAATAGCTGACATGACCTCAGCCTTTAACTTTACCCCAATCCTCAAACAAACCCCGGACTCACTGCCACTGGGGTTTAAACAGCGTTTGGCATTGGCCTGCGCGTTAATGCATGAACCAGACATTCTGTTCCTGGATGAACCGACGTCCGGTGTCGACCCCCTCACCCGCCGTGAGTTTTGGTTGCATATCAATGGGATGGTAGATAAAGGTGTCACCGTCATGGTTACCACCCACTTTATGGATGAAGCGGAATACTGTGATCGTATCGGGCTGGTTTACCGTGGCAAAATTATCGCAGCCGGCACACCTGATGAGTTAAAACAACAGGTTGCCAGTGATGATAATCTTAATCCCTCCATGGAAGAGGCCTTTATTGGGCTGGTGCAGCGCTATGATCAGCAAAATGATAAGGAGCAACAGTCATGACCGAGCCACATCTATTGCCAGTGGATAAATCGTCGGTAAATGAGAGCGAAACTTATCAGGACACGGGGTTTTCCTGGCGTCGCCTACGAGCCCTATGCCGTAAAGAGACCCGGCAAATACTGCGTGACCCGAGCAGTGGATTGATAGCATTCGTCATCCCGCTGTTGCTGCTGTTTATCTTTGGCTATGGCATCAATCTGGACTCCAGCAAACTGCACGTCGGCATTTTAATGGAGCAACAGAGCAAACCGGCTCAGGATCTGGCTAACGCCTTCGCCAGTTCACCTTATATTTCACCGCAAATCAGTGATAATCGCCAGGCGCTAATTCAGGCGATGCAAGCCGGCAAAATTCGTGGGCTAATTGTTATCCCCAATGATTTTGCGCAGCAGCTTGCGCGCCCCGAAAGTAAAGCCCCCATTCAGGTGATTACTGATGGCAGTGAACCCAATACCGCCAACTTTGTGCAAGGCTACGCACAAGGGGTGTGGCAAATCTGGCAACAACAACAGGCGCAAAACCTAGGGCAAAAAAACGATCCTCTGATTGAGATTCAGGTCCGTTATTGGTTTAACCCTGCCGCCATCAGCCGACACTTTATTATTCCCGGAGCCATTACCATTATTATGACGGTTATCGGCGCGATTCTAACCTCGCTGGTGATCGCCCGTGAATGGGAGCGCGGAACCATGGAAGCGCTGCTGTCGACCCAGGTCACGCGCAGCGAGTTGCTGTTGTCGAAACTGATCCCCTATTACGTCTTGGGCATGATAGCCANGACACTCTGCATGGCGGTGTCGGTATTTATCCTCGATGTGCCTTTCCGTGGCTCATTGTGGATACTGTTTGTTATGACCAGCCTATTTTTGGCCAGCACTCTGGGTATGGGATTGCTAATTTCGACCATTACCCGTAATCAATTTAATGCCGCAATGGTGGCCTTGAATGCCGCATTCCTGCCGGCTGTGATGCTGTCTGGCTTCATTTTCGAAATTGACAGCATGCCCGCTATCGTGCGCGCCGTAACCTATATCATTCCGGCCCGCTATTTTGTCAGCAGTCTGCAAACCCTGTTTCTGGCGGGGAATATCGGCACCGTGCTGGTGATTAACCTGTTGTTCCTGGTCGCCTCAGCAGCCGTATTTATCGGCCTGACGGCATGGAAAACTAATCGTCGGTTAGATTAGACGCCGATTAGATTAAAGGAAGGAAGCAAGATATGTTTCACCGCCTCTACACATTGATTATCAAAGAGTTGCAGTCACTGCTGCGGGAGCCACAGACACGTGCAATCTTAATTATGCCGGTCATATTACAAGTCATTTTGTTCCCATTCGCCGCTACTTTGGAAGTGACCAATGCCACCATTGCTATTTATAGCGAAGACAGCGGGAAAGCCTCTGTAGAGCTGACCCAACGCTTTGCCAAAGCAGAGGCTTTTTCTCATGTCTTACTGCTCCACAGCCCGCAAGAAATTCAGCCAGTGATTGATAACCAGCAAGCACTGCTTTTGATACGTTTCCCAGAGCAATTCAGTGCTGACCTGGCGAATGGCAAAACCACTCAGTTGCAATTATTGCTGGATGGGCGCAACTCCAACAGCGCGCAAATTGCCGCCAATTACATTCAGCAAATCGTACAAAATTATCAATTAGAATTAACCCAAGGCCAGATAAAGCCCAACAACAGCGAGTTAGTCATCCGCAATTGGTATAACCCAAATCTGAACTACAAATGGTTCGTAGTGCCATCATTGATTGCGATGATTACGACCATCGGGGTGCTTATTGTGACATCACTGTCGGTGGCTCGTGAGCGGGAGCAAGGGACCCTCGAGCAGTTGTTAGTTTCACCGCTAACCACCTGGCAGATTTTTATTGGTAAAGCTGTCCCGGCACTGATTGTCGCCACTTTCCAGGCAAGTATCGTCTTGTTTATCGGTATCTTTTTTTACCAAATTCCGTTTGCTGGTTCGTTGGCACTGTTTTACGGCACCATGCTGCTCTACGGCTTGTCGCTCGTTGGCTTCGGTTTGCTAATTTCCTCGTTATGTTCCACTCAGCAGCAGGCTTTTATTGGCGTGTTTGTTTTTATGATGCCCGCTATCTTGCTGTCCGGTTATGTCTCGCCGGTGGAGAATATGCCTATCTGGCTGCAAAATATTACGTGGATCAACCCTATCCGCCACTTTACCGATATCACCAAACAGATTTACCTCAAGGATGCCAGTTTCGATATTATCTGGCACAGTTTGTGGCCGTTACTCGTGATAACCGCCACCACGGGGAGTGCCGCCTATGGGATGTTTAGGCGGAAAATCGCATAGCGACATTAAACGGTAGCAAGACTTACTTGCATTCACCAAAAAGCAAAAAGGACACCACAGGGGTGTCCTTTAAAATTTTGATCAACCTATACAACGAGCAAGTTTGACGCATTGCAACCCTGAATCAGCCAGCTTAAGCTGAGTTTGATTCAGTGGCGAGACCAAAAAATTGACCGACGCCCGCAGCGCAGAAAGCGCAGTTGACATCGGTCAATGAGCATTTCGAGCAGCGTACGGCAAGCAAGTTTGCCGCATTGCAACCCTGAATCAGCTAGCTTAAGCTGAGTTTGATTCAGTGGCGAGACCAAAAAATTGACCGACGCCCGCAGCGCAGAAAGCGCAGTTGACATCGGTCAATGAGCATTTCGAGCAGCGTACGGCGAGCAAGTTTGCCGCGTCGCAGCCCTGAATCAGCCAGCTTAACGGCGGTTGCCGAAAATCCGCAGTAACATCAAGAACAAGTTAATGAAATCAAGATACAGCGTCAAAGCACCCACGATGGAATACTTGCGGAAGTTATCTTTATCATTGGCATCCAACTGTGAGCCCATGTTTTTCAACTTCTGGGTATCATAAGCAGTCAAACCAACAAACACTAACACCCCGATGTAGGTCACTGCCCACATTAGCGCCGTGCTTTTCAGCCAGATGTTAACAATCGATGCCAACACGATACCGATCAGGCCCATAAACAGCATGCTGCCCATACCACTCAAATCACGCTTGGTGGTATAGCCGTAGAAACTCATGGCACCAAACATACCGGCAGCAATCAAGAATGTGCTGGCGATAGAAGAGCTGGTGTACATGATGAAAATGCTGGATATCGTCAAGCCGGTTAATGCGGAGTAGAGCATAAACAGCGAGGTAGCCATCGAGCCACTCAGGCGGTTAACCATGCCAGAAATAACAAATACCAGACCTAACTGAACAATAATCAGCCCGAAAAAAGTGATCTGACTGGAAAATATAAAGTTGAGTATCGCAGGGGTATTCGCTGCGTACCAAGCGACAACCGCCGTTAATAACAGACCACAGGTCATCCAGCCGTATACCTGCGCCATGTATGCCTGAATGCCTGTGTTGGCACGTTCGACAATCGAACCATTAGAGCGTGGATAGCGATCCATGGTAGTTACCTTATGCATATAAATAATGATACAGGCCATCTAAATTGACAGCCCACCGACTTTTTAAGGGTACCACAGAAGTACAGTCAACAAGGGAGTAAAAATAGACATTTAGCAGTGATCTTTACACTGGTTTACGCTCAATTTACCAGCGCCTGGCCGCCTGATGATCACTGTCGCGTGATTCAACCCAACGTTCGCCGTCCGTTGTGGCTTCCCGTTTCCAAAATGGTGCCTTTGTTTTCAGGTAATCCATTATAAATTCAGCCGCATCAAACGCCATACTGCGATGGGTACTGGTCACCCCGACAAAGACAATTTCATCACCGGGGAACAGTGGCCCCACCCGATGAATAACGCTAACTCGCTGTAAAGGCCAACGGCTGCGGGCGTCATCAATAATCTCAGCTAACGCCTTTTCTGTCATGCCTGGGTAATGTTCCAGCGTCAGTGCACTGACGCTATCACCCAGGTTGTGATTACGGACTTTGCCGGTAAAGGTCACCACCGCGCCATCTTCATCACACTGTGACAACCAGTGATACTCATCACCCACACTGAAGGTCTCAGTGCCCACACGAATACGGGTATGCTCCATTATCAACCTCCGGTCACCGGCGGGAAGAACGCCACTTCATCACCCGCCACCAGCGGATGGTGAACATTAACCAGTGATTGATTCACCGCAGTCAGTAATTTGCCTTCTTCAAGGGCTAATTGCCAGCGTTCGCCCCGTTGGCACAGGGATTGGCGCAGTGCCTCGACAGTGGGAAATTCCGCCGCCAATTGCAGGCTGTCGGTTCCGACCAGTTCACGCACCTGAGCAAAAAAGAGAATCTGAATCATGGGTTCACCTTAAAATCACCGGATTTCCCGCCACTTTTTGCTAACAGGCGCACCGGGCCAATTATCATGTCTTTTTGTACCGCTTTGCACATATCGTAAATTGTCAGGGCGGCAACGGAAGCTGCCGTCAGCGCTTCCATTTCCACGCCGGTCTTACCGGTCAGGCGGCAGCAAGTTTCGATACGCACACGGTTGTGTTCTGGCTGTGCTTCCAGTTGAACTTCAACTTTGGTTAGCAGCAGTGGATGGCACAGCGGGATCAATTCCCAGGTTTTTTTAGCCGCCTGAATCCCGGCAATACGCGCAGTGGCAAAGACATCACCTTTGTGGTGGCTGCCCTCGATAATCATCGCCAACGTCGCAGCCTGCATTTCAACAAAAGCCTCTGCCCGTGCTTCGCGCACAGTTTCTGCTTTAGTGGAAACATCCACCATATGGGCTTCGCCTGCGGCGTTAATGTGAGTTAGTTGGGTCATATAATCTCTTCTGTTCTTAACGTTGCCCGCTATCAACCGCCAATAAACGATAAATTCTGGGTAATACCGCTGTTGCCCTGATGCAGAAAATGGGTCTGTTTCTTGGTTTGCAATGCACTCTGGATGCGTGCCATTAACTCATCTTGCTGGTCATCGCTGCCCAGTAAGTCACGTAGCGTAATACCTTGCTCGCCAAATAAGCATAAATGCAGATTTCCCAGTGCTGAAACACGCAAACGGTTACAACTGGCGCAGAAGTCTTTCTCATACGGCATAATCAGCCCGACCTCCCCCAGATAATCCGGGTGATAGAACACCTGCGCCGGGCCNTCACTACGTGCCCGCGCTTGTTGCTGCCAACCTTGTTGGAGTAATTGCTGGCGGATGACGCCACCGGAGACATGATGCTGACGAAACAGCTTGCCCCCCTCGCCGGTTTCCATTAATTCGATAAACCGCAGTTGAATCGGCCGCGATTTTATCCAGGTGAGGAAGGCATTCAGGCTGCGATCATTGACATCACGCATCAGTACGGCATTAATTTTGACTTTCTCAAAACCAGCATCGAAAGCAGCATCAATGCCTTGCATGACCTGATGAAATTTATCCTGCCCGGTTATGGCATGAAATTGTCGCGGGTCAAGGCTATCAACACTGACGTTAATGGCTGTCAATCCAGCCTCCCGCCATTGGGTGGCGTCACGGGCTAAACGGTAGCCATTGGTGGTGACTGCCAGCGTGCGGATCGCCGGATTTTGTTTGATAGTCGCGATGATATCGGTGAAGTCGCGCCGCATAGAAGGTTCGCCGCCCGTCAGACGAATTTTTTCTGTTCCCAGCAGAGCAAAGGCGCGGCTGACGCGGCTTATCTCGTCCAGACTCAGAAAGCTTTTTAATCCGTCGGGGCGATAGCCATCCGGCAAGCAATAGGTGCAACGGAAATTGCACACATCGGTGATTGATAGGCGCAAGTAATAGAACTTGCGCGCAAATGCGTCAGTGAGTTGTACCATAACACCTTTCCAAATACGGGAGATGCAGGCATTTCTACCTCGCACCCTGGTGGCTTAAAGCCACGGCCAGAGCATCATATTGTTCGCGGACGAGACAACGTAGACGCCAAGGCTAGGAGTTTATGTTCAGTGACAGTTTACCTACTGCCCACCGAACCATGGTTTAAAAAGTAAAGCGCTTAGTGGCAGGTGAGTCGCTAAAAACCCTACTTTTCCTAGAGATTCTAACGCTAAAACGGCAGGATAGCCAATGGCTGTTTTTCGTTATATATTTTTATATACAACGACTTATCTAACAAAACTCACTGTTATTCAGTCTATTGTAATCCGTTGCTAATACTTTGTTTAAAATCACGAAAACAATGGCTTTTATCGCGTTTTCGCGGCAAATCCGTTAACTTATGCAGCAATTTCACCCTTAGCTACGCTATTAGAGCCAGGCAACAATATTTAGACAGGAAAAATATGCGAAATCGCACATTAGCGGATCTCGATCGAGTGGTTGCTTTAGGGGGAGGCCATGGCCTGGGGCGCGTGATGTCAGCCCTTTCTCCGCTGGGTTCACGCCTGACAGGTATTGTTACCACCACCGATAATGGCGGCTCGACGGGTCGCATTCGCCGTTCAGAAGGAGGGATTGCCTGGGGTGATACCCGCAATTGCCTTAATCAGTTGATCACTGAGCCGAGTGTGGCTTCGGCAATGTTTGAATACCGTTTTAGCGGTAATGGCGAACTCTCGGGCCATAATCTGGGCAATTTAATGCTCAAAGCGTTAGACCATCTCAGCATCAGACCTATCGAGGCAATCAATCTGGTGCGTAGCTTGCTGAAAGTAGAGGCATGGCTCATCCCGATGTCTGAGCAACCGGTCGATTTGCTGGCCATCGATCATGAAGGGCACCCCGTTTATGGTGAGGTGAATATCGACCAACTGGCAAAAATGCCACAAGAGATGTTGTTGTCACCGCACGTTCACGCCACGCGGGAAGCCGTGGAAGCAATTAGCCAGGCCGATGTTATTTTGATTGGGCCAGGTAGTTTCTTAACCAGTCTGATGCCCTTGTTACTGCTCGATGACTTAACTCAGGCCTTACGGCGCAGCTCTGCCAGTATGATTTATATCGGTAATCTCGGGCGTGAACTCAGTGTGGCGGCGGCCGCGCTATCGTTGCAAGAAAAACTGGCGATAATGGAAAGCAAGATTGGCCGCAAAATTATTGATGCGGCAATTGTCAGTCCACAAATTGATATCAGTGGTGTAACGGACAGGATTATTATCCAGCAGCCACTGGAAGCCAAAGATATCCCTTATCGCCATGACCGCGAATTACTGCGTCAGGCGCTGGAAACCACGTTGCAACAATTGGGTGGGGTGGGCTCGGCGTAAGTCGAACCGGTATTTTGTTGCTGGTTATCACTGAATATTGGGATGATAGGCTCCAAAACTCGCTGCTGATAATTCACTTTAGCTACGTGTATTGGTAAGGTGTAAAGCCGCGTCAATGGCTCATCAGTTAATATTTCGCCGCTGGGGCCATACAGATACTCACCCTCTGGGTAAAGCAACAAAGTGTTATCTGCTATATGCCGTGCGTGCTGTGGTGAATGGGTGGTAAATAGTACTGTTATACCCTGTCTTGTAGATAACGCCCTTAATGTACTCAGCACACGGTCTTGATTTGATAAATCCAACGCAGAGGCAGGTTCATCCAAAATAATAATTTCTGGTTCACTGGCCAATGCCCGGGCAATACAAACCAACTGTCGCTCACCGCCACTGAGTTGATCAAAAGGCTTATCAGCTAATGGCAGTAATCCCATCAGTTCTAAACAACTTTGCGTTATGTCCCGATCAACGATACCAGGCGAGGCATACCAGCGCATATGGCGTACCCGCCCTAACATCACCATAGTCCGCACTGTGTAAGGGAAGGTTATGCTTTCTTGCTGCGGAACATAAGCGACCTCAGCTGACAGGCACGTATCCCCCTGCTGTGAGGGAATAAGGCCCAAAATCGCGCGTAATAATGTTGTTTTCCCGCGCCCGTTAGTCCCCATAATAGCCGCTATCTGCCCTTTACCGAGGTGAAATGACAGATCATTAAACAAAACCTTCCCCCCATGAGACAGACTTAATCTACTCACATTAATCACGATGCCACCCCTTATCCTGATTTTTTCGTAGTAACCAGACGAACACCGGCGCGCCAATCAATGCCGTAAGAACACCCAAAGGAANNTCAGCGCTAGTAGCACTGCGAGCCAAGGTGTCTATGATAATCATATAGATAGCCCCAAATACCACGGCGGTTGGAAGTAATTTCTGGTGATCTGGCCCGACAATAATCCGTGTAATATGGGGAACAACCAACCCAACCCAGCCAATAGTCCCAGCAACCGCGACAGTCGCTGCCGTAATTAACGTGGTCGCTAGCAAAACTAACCAGCGAGTTTTCTCGACTGAAACCCCCAGTGCCACCGCATTTTCGTCCCCCAGAGATAAAACATTGATACGGAAACGCAATAAAAACAACAGTAAAATGCCAAGTAAAACAGGCAGAGTGACTAAAAATAATTTGTGATAAGTGATGGTAGAAAAACTGCCCATTAACCAGAAAACAATCGTGGGTAATGTGCTATTAGGGTCGGCAAAATAGGTCAGCAAGGATATTAATGCGGTAAAGAAAGCACTGATCACCACCCCGGCCAATATCAACATTAAAACCCGAGTACTGCCGCCATAGCGCCCAAGAAAATACACCAATGTCATCGCCAATAATCCACCAACAAACGCTAATGCCGTGGTTAGCATCAGAGAGGAAAATAGTACTATCGCAACAGCACCGCCCAATGCCGCCCCCGAAGAGACACCAATTATTTGCGGCCCCACCAATGGATTACGGAAAATTCCTTGTAGCGCAGCCCCGGCAACTGACAAACCAGCGCCAGTCAAGGCAGCGATAAGAATTCGCGGTAAACGGATAGCCATAACAACACGCTGTTCTGTCATCGTCCATTGAGTCAATAGATTCAGATCTTCAATAGGGAATATTGCTGAGACTAAAACTGCCATCACCACATTGATACTTAATGGATAACGGCCGCTACACAGTGCCACCAGTATTACCACAATCAGCAATAGGCTAATCAGAAACCAAAAAGCAGCGGTTTTTTGGCGCAAAAAATGTAGGTATCTCATGATTCATCCTTGAATAAATCGATATAATGTACCGATAATTTATTGGCCTCTAGCTGCAAGATTTTATTGAGCTCGCGTTGACTTAAGTTGTAGCCATAAAGGAAAGAATAACTTTCGATAATTTTTGATTTTAATGGGCCGCTGATGTTTTCAGGATAAAAGATATCCATAAGCCATTGCCAATACAGTGGTGTTTCCTGACTGGGCGCATCCCAGATAAATCCTCCATTGGGGATTTTATACACTCTTTTATTTTTAACGGCTGCCACCTCGGCTAATGCTGGACTGGCATATATATCCGCAGGTATCACACCCGTTTCAAAGTTACCTAATAAAATGATGTCTGGATTCCAGACTATGATTTGTTCTTGATTGATAACTCTTGGCCCGTTAAATTCAGCGGTGATACTGACCCCGCCAGCCCGTTTAATATCCTGATTGGTATGCGAAGTACGGCTAATCGTTTGTATTTCCGATAGAAACCGTGAAAGATAGAGAACTCGAGGTTTTTGCTGCTGTGGTATTGAGGTTACCACCCCATCAAGATCCCGTAGTGTCTTTTGACGCCATAGAATAATTTCTTCCGCCCGCACCTCTTGGCCAATACTTTCCCCTATCAATGATATCCATTGCTGTGTCTGGGTATCATCATGGTAAGGATATAAAATCAGCGCAATATTTAAACCCGCCAGAACAATAGGATCGACAATGTCATTCCCCAAATGTCCCCACTGCCAAACTAAGTCGGGTTGAATCGTTAGTAATGTTTCAATATTAGGCATAAAGCCGTGACCAACAGTATCACTGGGCAGCGATGCCATTGTCGGAAACATTGTCACGAGCATTCCTTGTTCAGCTGCCACTTTAGCAAAGGGATGAATACCCGCAAGACGATCGGTGCCTTGATCCAGACTGACCTGTAGCGAAGCTGCGGGTATCGGGATGACAACAGCACGTTTTGCCAAAGTGTTCAGAACAACACTGCGCTGTTTCATGTCAGTTAATTGAATACTATCATCGGCCAAAGCCCAGGGTATGGCAAAAAAAAACAGGCAAGTGAAAATCACAACAGAATATATATTATTAACCAT
>NZ_JAZGQA010000429.1:0-939 GCF_048593855.1 Yersinia sp. 2542 StPb PI | reverse complement strand
GAATATCGATGGTGGCGCAACTATTGGTTATTAAAGAATGCTAATAAGGAATTTTTTATGAAAAAATTAAGTGTTTTTTTATTTCTACTGTCTGCTGTTTTTTTTAATGAGGGACTTATGGCTGATTCATCAATTATTTATACGGGATTTAATGCACCTACAGGGATTGCTGTCAACCAACAAGGCGTTGTGTATGTAACTAATTGGTCCGCTGGCTCGATCACTAAAATAAATACTAATGGTAAAAAGGAAGTTGTCGCAGATAATATATCATCTCCTGCGGGCATTACCATTAATCAGAATGGCGATGTCTATGTGTCCTCATATTCTGACAACTACATTCTAAAAATTAGTCCCGAGGGCGTTCAGCAGAAGATATCGACAGGTTACCGAACCCCAACAGGGATTGCATTTTCTAAGTCGGGTAATTTATTGATTACGAATCGGTCATCCGGTGATATATCTTCACTTAATCTAGATACAGGCAGTGTAATAACTCTTGTTACAGGGTTAAATCTTCCTGTGGGGGTTGTTGAACTCAACGATGGAAGTTTAGTCGTGACCCAATATAGCGGTCGGTTAACTCATATCAATAAAGCGGGCGATAAGCGGGAGTTAGGTCATGACTTTATTCGCCCCGGTGTGGGTATTGTTGCTGAGTCGGATGACGTTATTGTCGCTATCGATAATGGTGCGGATGCTGTTAAACGTGTCAATGTCATTTCGGGAAAAACCGAACTATTGGATGATAATTTTAGTGGCGCAGTTGCATTAGCGAAACACGGGAATAGTTATCTCGTAGGTACTTGGAATGACGGAAATATTCATTTAGTGAGATAATTAAGAAAATGGTTCAAGTGTAAAAATTGGATATAGATAGCGAGATTTGATCATTTAAATATAAGGAAATAAAATGAATAATAACGAATTGCCACAGAG
>NZ_JAZGQA010000428.1:0-950 GCF_048593855.1 Yersinia sp. 2542 StPb PI | reverse complement strand
AAGATGCCGCCATTCACCAATGTGCTACCGGTGTAATCGTTCGTGGCATTGTTCAGCGTCATTTCGCTGTTATCAGCGCCAATAGCTAAATTACCCGTACCAGTCACTTTCGCCAGCAAGGTGTGATCAGCATTCACCGCGCCCTGTGACGTCAGCGTCAAACTTTGGCCGGAAAGTAACGTCAACTGAGTCAGACTTGACGTCACACTTAAGCCACCGCCATTGCCCGATAATCCGTAGTTATAAAGTGCCTCAGCAACTATATTGCTCCCCTGAATAATATCTTCAGTTGTGCCATTACCCAGGCTATTACCCAAACTGTCTTGTAATGTCAGGAGCGCCAACTCAGGTGTAGAGAGCGTATTATTACTGCTGATTAATTGGGCTGAACTGCCAGTGTCCTGATCAAGTAAATTCCCGCCAGTGGTGAGAGCCGGATCAACTTGAATGGTACTGCTATTCGTCACCGCCAACGTGTCAGTGACGATTAAGCTGCCAGAGCCAAATACTGTCGTCGCACCATTTAGGGTAAAGTTACCCAGTATCTGATTGCCACTGCCTACGGTCATCAACGTACCGCCAGAGGCCACAAACAACGCATTGCCCAATGTGCTGGTATTATCGCCACTCAGGGCAAAAACAGTGTTTTCCATATCAATCGTACCGGCGAATGCCGTGCCAGTATTAACACCAAAATTGAAAATGTTATTGGCAGTATCAATGTTCAGTGTGCCAGTGCCGGTCAGTGCATGGTCAAACAGCGCGATATCAGCCAGATTCAAGGTGGCATCCGTGATATCCACCGTGACCGCATTGTCGACGCCATTGCTGCTGGTCAGGGTCACATCGCTGCTGTCGGTGACCTGCAAGATACCGCTGCCGGTGACCGTATTGCCAAAGATGCCGTTAAAGCCACTCAGCGCCAGAATATCCTGTGCGCCCGCCAGGGC
>NZ_JAZGQA010000427.1:0-956 GCF_048593855.1 Yersinia sp. 2542 StPb PI | reverse complement strand
TTGCCGCCTTCATGCAACTCGAATTGTTTAGGATATAAATTATTTATTATTCGATAACAGCGCCTCACTTAGGCGCAATAATAAAGAGTCGTTAGCTGGCTCGCATTGTGATTCTTTATGGCAGGCAGAAGCAGGAATGCATGTTCTGCCTGCCATATTTCAACTGGCACCCTCGGGTGAGTACATGCCAATCGGCATAAGTGGAGATAACAACTGATGAAAAGCTGGAAAACGAGCGCAGAACAGATCATGACCGCAGGCCCCGTGGTCCCGGTGATTGTGATTAATAAGCTCGAGCAGGCGGTACCGTTGGCAAAAGCCCTGGTGGCTGGCGGTGTTCGGGTGCTGGAAGTGACGTTGCGCACCCCTTGTGCTGTTGAGGCTATCCGTGCTATCGCAAAAGAAGTTCCTGAGGCGATTGTCGGCGCAGGTACTGTGCTCAATCCACAGCAGTTGGCTGATGTGGTTGAGGCTGGCGCGCAATTTGCTATCAGCCCAGGGCTGACTGATGAATTACTTAAGGCAGCCACTGAAGGCTCAATCCCATTAATTCCTGGGATCAGTACCGTTTCAGAACTGATGCTGGGTATGAGTTATGGCCTGCGTGAGTTTAAATTCTTCCCGGCAGAAGCTAACGGTGGTGTTAAAGCATTGCAAGCCATCGGCGGCCCATTCTCGCAAGTGCGTTTCTGCCCAACCGGCGGCATTACCCCGAATAACTACCGTGATTACCTGGCGCTGAAAAGCGTATTGTGTATTGGCGGTTCATGGTTGGTTCCGGCAGATGCGCTGGAAAAAGGGGACTACGCTCGTATTACTGAATTAGCCAAACAAGCCGTGGCGGGTGCAACAGCATAAGCTGTTCTAACCTCCTGAACTGACGAGATAATTCGCATAATCTCGTAAAACTATAAACCTCTGCCATGCAGGGGTTTTGTTTTTTTAAAACCACTAAC
>NZ_JAZGQA010000426.1:0-968 GCF_048593855.1 Yersinia sp. 2542 StPb PI | reverse complement strand
TTCGAGGTACTCTAGGCATTGGTTTACTTTCATGGTTAGCATATGTGTGTTTTTCCAACTCACGAAATTATACTCATGAATCGATAAGGCGAAAAGATAGGCAGCATGCATTAAGTTTTGGACGCTTATTTTTACAAATCTATGGTTCTAGTGCGACAAAAGAAGATGCGATGTTAGTATTTAAAGACTGGAATATGTCTGGTGATTCTGCATTTTCAAAAGAAAACAATAAGACTCCCCCTAACATTATTGATGCATTCAAGTCATTTAGCGGATCTCTGAAAAAAAATAAAGAAGAGTAAGTAACAAACTCAATTTTAGATGGATTACCACATGAATAACAATATATTTGACCTTGATTGGGATTGGGATAAAGAAATTATTTTCAACTTAGACGGTGAAAATGAACTACTACCCGCCGATAAACTAGATAGGAGAAGATACGCAGAGTATCTTTACTTCCACCTAAAAGAAAAAGGTAAAAAAGATAATACTGTCATCAACTTAAACGCTGAATGGGGAGCAGGGAAAAGCTTTTTCATAAAACGCTTTTATAGTTCTTTAAAGGATAAGCATCCATGTATCTATATAGATGCATGGAAACAAGATTACTCTGACGATCCTTTTCTCACACTATTTTCATCATTGATATCTCAAATAGAACATTACTCCGGTCGCATTGATTCTCGTTTAATTAAAATTGGTGATTCAATTGGACGCTTTACTAAAGGTGTGGTACCAGAAATATTATCTGGGTTATTAAAAACCCACACTGGAATAGAGAGTATTAGTGATATTGCTAAATCAGCAGCAACATTGATGCTTAAAGAACATAAAGAAAAAAGCAATGCAATTATAACCTTAAAAAAAGAGCTTGGTTTTTGGGCAAGAATGAGCTTTGATAAGGGATATGAAGCACCTATATTCATATTTATAGACGAACTCGACAGATGCAGACCAAACTATGC
>NZ_JAZGQA010000425.1:0-979 GCF_048593855.1 Yersinia sp. 2542 StPb PI | reverse complement strand
CTTATTGTTTTGCAGGAAGGGTAATCACTGCCTTCTTTTTTTGCACAGATGCCAATAAATGTAAGTTGATTAAATTTATAATCATTACTTCCTTTTAGATAAAAAATCTCGTTATTATCATTTTTGCAGTCTATTTCATCTTGGTGTAAATCGTTTTTAACCTGGTTGATTAGCTGCTCAGTGGCAGGGTAGGTGGAGTTCTTCTTAACATACAACATACACTTCCCAATTCTACCGGCAAGTACATGGCTTTTTTTATTAATGATGATCTCAGCACAACTATAATAAATTTTGAATGCAGTTATAGTGAGTGTAAATATAACTAACATCAGTAATATCTTTACGCTAAACTCCATTTTTTCAACATTCTTATATGTATCTTCCTTACCAATACTGGGTGTCGCACCTACATCGCTATTGAATTCTCTTTTAAAATTTAAGTTTTTTAACTTTTCACTGCTTGTATTTTGAGTATCAATGGAAGATTCCTTCTCCTGACTTTCAGCCTTCATATGTGATTCAACATAGGCAACAAATTGGAACCCATGTTTGGGTATCGTTAAAATGAGTTGTGGGCTCTCTCCCAATGCTTTGAATGCCTTTCTAAGCTCACTAACATAGGTGTTTAAATTACTATTAGATGCAGTGAATCCATAGTCTTCCCAGATGTCCTTCAATAGCGTAACTCTATCTATAGCTTTGTTTCTGTGTTTAATGAATTCAAGCAGTAAACGGGTTGCCGGATTGGACAAAATCACAAAAATATCGTCATCATTTAGAATCATTAATTTCTTTTCTGATGGTCTAAAGAAAATAGTGTAGTTAATAAGGTATTTCATGATTAAGTTAATTTGTGAATGAGCTATTGATTGATGAACGCATATTTAAACTTTAAATAATTTATTGTCAATTTGTATTTTTAGGTGGTGGTCAAGTGCAGTTTAAGTTTTTTTTAAATTCCGATATTAAAAAATGCACA